>DASSBX010000504.1:0-6148 GCA_035698305.1 Miltoncostaeaceae bacterium
GGCCGAGGTTGCCCGACCCCATCACCACGACCGCGCGGTCGGGGGCGTCGGCGCCACCCTCGGGGGCGTCGCCGACGGTGCCGCCGGTGGCCTCCTCCAGCGCCGTGCCCACCGCCGTGTCGTTCTCGTCGCCCCCCGCCACCCGGGCCACCGCGCCGTGCTCCAGGGCGCCCTCCACCAGGTCCTCCAGGGTGTGGCCGTTGCGCTGCTTGAACGTGGCGCCCTGGGTCTGGCCGTGGTCGGAGAGCACCACCAGGTGGTAGGGGCGCGGCGCGTGCGGCAGCGCGCGCTCGATCCGCGCGAACTGCTTGTCGAGCTTGCGCAGGGCCTCGAGCGTGTCGGCCCGCTCCAGCCCCGAGTGGTGGGCCACCTCGTCGTAGGCCGCGTACGTCGCGTAGACGGCGGGGCGCCCGCGCATCACGTCGGAGAGCACCCCGTAGGTGATGAGGTCGCGCACGGCCACGCACATCGCGGCCCGCAGCAGCGGATAGGTGCCCCCGCGGTGGCCGCGCGGGCGCACGTCGCGGCGCCGCGCGCGCAGCGCCGAGCTGACCTCGATGACCACCTCCCATGCGAACAGCACCAGCACCCGGGTCACGTTGAACCCGTTCGAGAAGAACGCCCGGTAGCCGGGGTTCGCGCCCTTCTCGGCGTCCATGCGGCTCACGGTCAGGATCACGTGGTCGGCGTCGCCCGACAGCAGGCTGCCGCGGCTGGCGCCGCCGTCCGACAGGAGCCCCCTGCCGGTGGAGACGCGCCGCTCGATCTCGGCGCAGTCCGCGGGGGCCGAGCACGTCATGACGCGCCCGGTCTCCTTCTCGACCCAGCGGAACGCGGGGATGTCCTCGTTCGACCCGAACAGGATCCCGGCCTGCGACGCGCCGGTCTGGGACGACAGGTCGGTCTCCCACCCGGCGAGCCGGTGGCTGTCCGACGCGAGCCACCTGGCCATGGTTGGGGCGTTGCCATCCCGCATCGCCCGCTGCAGCACCGGCAGCGCCAGCCCGTCGATCTCCAGGTAGACGATCCCGGGGACGTCGGTCTGCACGGTGTCGCCCGCCCTCGCCGCGATCCGGCGCGTCACCCGCAGCGTGTAGGTGTCGTCGTCGTCGATCCCGAGGAACACCTCCAGCACGACGGAGATCGCCGACATCACCAGCGCCGCGAGCAGCGCGTCGCCGAAGTCGCCCACGTGGATGGCGTCCGGCAGGATCGCGCCCGCCGCCTGGATCATCAGCGCGTCCACGATCAGCGTCAGCAGCAGGGTGATCACCAGCGTCCACGGGATCGGCAGCGCCGCCAGCAGCGGCGGCACCACGGCGTTGATCACCGCGATGAGCAGGGCGGCGACCAGCGCGCCCCAGAAGCCGTCCACCTCGACGCCGGGGACGATCCAGGCCGCCACGAACAGGGCGACGGCCGACACCAGCAACCGCGCCAGCAGCCGGATCGGATGAGTGCGCAGGGGCGCGGGGTCGAGGCGGAGCGTCGCGGCGTCCACGTCGCGACGGTATGCCCGGGCCGCGTCCGGCACCTCCGGGTGGCGGCGGCTTCACCCGGGTGACCGCCGGGCGCGTCGCGCGGCGCGCCGGGATGCCCCTTAGCGTCGGCCCATGACCGGCACGGGGACGGGGCGATGAGCACGCGGCGGCTGCGCCTGCGCGGGCACCGGGGCCGGGACGGGGCGCCCGAGGCCGAGGTGGTCCGGCCGCCCGACCTCGAGGCCGGGGACCTGGTGGCGATGTTCGGGCCTCCGGGGTGGCTCCGCGACCTGGGCCGCTCGGCGTGGCTCCTCGTGGGCCTGGGGCTGGTGCTGGTGGGGCTGGTGTGGCTGCTCGGCCTGACGGCCACGATCGTGGAGCCGGTCATGGTCGCCGGCGTGCTCGCCGCGGTCGCCGCCCCGGCCGTCCGGTGGCTCCAGCGCCGTCACCGCGTGCCGCGCGCCGCCGGGGCCGGCCTGGTGCTGCTGGGGCTCCTCGTGCTCGGGGCGGTCCTCGCGCTGCTGGTGATCGGGGGCATCGTCGCGCAGGGCGACCAGATCACGACGGCGCTCCACAACGCAGCCGACAAGATCAGTGGATGGGCCCAGGACGCGGGCGTGGGCGAGTCGGGCGCGCAGTCGGCCACCGACGACGTCACGGCGGCGGTGCCGGACATCGGCTCCACCCTGCTGAACGGCGTCGCCCAGGGCATCTCGGGCCTGACGTCGCTGGCGTTCTTCCTGTCGTTCGCGATCTTCGCGACGTTCTTCCTGCTGAAGGACGGGCCGGTCTTCCGCCGGTTCATCGACCGGCACCTCGGGATCCCGCGCCCGGTGGCGACCGTCGTGACCGGCCGGGTGGTGACCTCGCTCCAGCGCTACTTCCTCGGCGTCACCATCGTCGCGGCGTTCAACGCCGTGGTGGTGGGCCTGGCCGCCTGGATCCTGGGCGTCCCGCTGGCCGGGACGATCGCCGTGGTCACGTTCGTGACCGCCTACATCCCATTCATCGGGGCGTTCGTCTCCGGGTTCTTCGCGGTGCTGCTCGCCCTCGCCGACCAGGGGACGCAGACGGCCCTGATCATGCTGGTGGTGGTGATCCTCGCCAACGGCGCGCTCCAGCAGATCGTGCAGCCCATCGCGTTCGGCGCCACGCTCGGCATCAACCCCCTGGTGGTCCTGATCGTGACCATCGCCGGCGGGTCGCTGTTCGGCATGGTGGGGCTGGTGCTGGCCGCGCCGCTCACCTCCGCCGCGACCCACATCGCGGCCGACGTCGCCGCCGCACGGCGCGCCGCGGACGCCGCCCCCGATGCCGCCGGGCGGGCGGAGGCCGGCGCCCGGGACGGCCCCGGCGGCTGACGTGGGCGCCACCGGCCCGGAGCCGCCTCCCGAGCGGCCCGAGGGGGCCGGGGGCCGCGTGGCCGAGGCGCGCCGCCGCGCCGAGGTGGCCTCCGCCGCCGCCCGCGAGCGGATCGAGGACGCACGCGCCCGCTTCCCATACGTCCGGCGGGCGTTCGACGTCATCGAGCTGGACGGGGAGCGCCTCGGCGGGCTGCTGGCCGGCGCCCTGGCCTACCGCCTGTTCCTGTGGCTGCTGCCGTTCGCCCTGCTGGTGGTCGGGCTCATCGGCGCCATCACCAGCATCGACGACGGCACGCCGGCGGCGGTCACCGGCGACTTCGGGCTGCACGGCACGCTGGCGGAGGCCGTCGCCGACGGCGCCGAGGACCGGGGATGGTGGATCGCCATCGTCATCGGGCTCTTCGGCACGCTGTGGGCGGGCCTCGGGGCGGAGAAGGCGATCCGGATCAGCCACGCGTCGGCGTGGGGCCTGCCGCGCCGCAAGGCGCGGAGCGCCGCGCGGGCGACGCTGGGCTTCAACGCGGTGGTGGTGGCGCTCATCGCGGTGACGATGGTGGCCGCGTGGTTGCGCGAGGCCGACCAGGGGGTCGGCATCCTCGCGACGCTGCTGGTGGGCATCCTCTACTTCCTGGCGTGGATGTTCGTGCAGGTCCGCCTCCCCCACCGGCCCGGCCACTGGACGCGGCTGGTTCCCGGGGCGCTGCTGGTGGCGGTGGGCGTCGAATGCCTGCACCTGTTCACGGTCTGGTACCTGGTGGGTCGCGCGGAGCGCGCGGAGTCCACCTACGGGGCGATCGGGACGGCGCTCGTGATCCTGGTGTGGCTGTACATCGTGGCCCGGCTGGTGGTGGGGGCGGCGGTGCTCAACGCCGAGCTCGCCCGCCCGGACGCGGCGGCCCCCGGGGACGAGCCGCCCGACGACGCGACCGGGGGGCGGCGGTGGAGCCGGGACGGCTGACGTGGGGGGGCCATGCCACCGTGCGCATCGCGATGGGCGGCGGGGCGGTGCTCACCGACCCGGTCCTGTCCCGCCGCGTCGGACACCTGCGGCGCCTCGTGCCGGTGCCGGCGGGGATCGCCGACGGGCTGTCGGCCGTCCTGATCTCCCACATGCACCGCGACCACCTGGACATCCCCACCCTGCGCCGCATCGACCCCGACGTGCCGGTGCTGGCCCCGGCGGGCGCGGCGGCGGTGCTGCGGCGGGCGGGTCGCCGGGAGGTCGTCGAGATGACCCCCGGTGCGGCCGTCGAGGTCGGCGGCATGACGGTGCGGGCGACGCCCGCCGAGCACGACGGCGGCGCCGTGTCGCGCGGGCCCAGGGTGCGGCGGGCGGCCCGGGTCACGGCGCTCGGCTACCTGGTGGAGG
The DNA here is from genome assembly GCA_035698305.1 of Miltoncostaeaceae bacterium. Lineage (GTDB taxonomy): Bacteria > Actinomycetota > Thermoleophilia > Miltoncostaeales > Miltoncostaeaceae > Miltoncostaea. The sequence goes on from DASSBX010000504.1 coordinate 4,215, forward strand.
GTGCGGCGCGCGTGTGGTTCGCCGGCGACACCGACCTCTTCCCGGGCATGGCCGCCATCGCCGAGGGGGGCCTCGACGCCGCCATCGTCCCGGTGGGCGGCTGGGGCCCCAGCGTGGGGGCCGGCCACCTCGACGCCGAGCGGGCCGCGCGGGCGCTCGCCCTGACTCGGCCGCGGATGGCGGTCCCCGTCCACTGGGGCACGTACGCCCCGGTGGGGGTGCCGCGCGGGGCCCGTTACCTGCGCTCGCCGGGCGCCGACCTTGCGCTGGCGGCGGCGCGGCTCGCCCCGGACGTGGACGTCCGCGTCCTCGCGCCCGGAGGGTCGGCGGGGATCAGCGGGGGCTCACCCGGGTGATGCACGCGGGGCGTCGACGGCGTCCGCCCGGTTGACGGCCACCAGCTCGATCCCCCCGCTCTCCAGCATCTCGAGCAGCCCGTGCAGCGCCGCCTGGTCCTGCAGGTCGAGCGTCACGATGGTGCGGCCGCCCCGCATCTCGACCATCACGACGTCGAACGTCGCCATGAAACGCGACCCGATGTGCCCCGCGACCTCGACCCGGTAGTGCGCCACCACCTCACCTCTCTCGGGAGGCGAGCTTCCCATCGGGCGGGGACCGGTGCCGGCCCATCGGCGCCGTTCACCCGGGCGAGTTGGCGCCCCGCCGGCCGGTCAGATGAGCCGCAGCTCCTGCGCCCGGGCGACGGCCTCCTCGCGGGAGGTCGCGTCGAGCTTGCGGTACAGCAGCCGGGTGTGCGACTTCACCGTGTTGACGGAGAGGAACAGCCGCTCGCCGATCTGCCGGAGGGTGAGGTCCGACGGCAGGAGCCGCAGGATCCGCATCTCGCCGTCGCTGACCGGGTCGGCCAGCACGGCGCCGCCGCGCGCGCGGGACGCCGCCGCCAGGCGTCGCAGCGGGCCGGGGTCGGCGGTGCCGCTCACGATGCGCCGGGCCTGGCCGACCGCGATCGCCGCCGAGCCGACGTCCGAGCGCGCCCTGAGCACGGCGGCGAGCGCCAGGAGGGCGTGGGCCCGGTCGAGCGCCAGGGTGGGCCCGTCCGCCAGCGCCACCGCGTGGCGCAGCGCCTCCTCCGCGGGCTCCAGCGCGCCACGCCGTGCGCAGGCGGTGCCGTGCGCCAGCCAGACGACGGTGGCCTGGGCGGTGTCGCGGTGGCCGTGCGCGTTCATCCGCGCGAACGCCGCGCGCGCCTCCTCGTCCGCGGCGGCGTCGTCGCCGAGCGACGCCGTCGCCAGCGAGCAGATCGCGTGGAGGATCGCGGCCAGCAGGGGCAGCGCCCGGGCCCCGTCCTCCTCCATGGCGGCGCGGGCGGTCGCGAGCGCGTCGGCGTGACGGCCCGCCTGCCACTGCGCGTACGCCAGGTGGGTGCCGGCCAGCGCGCGGGGGAACGGCCCCTCCTCGCGCGCCAGGCGTGCGGCGCGGGTCGCGCTGCTCAGCCGCCGCCCCACGTCCTGCCCGTCGCAGGCGGCGCGCACGAGGGTCGACTCCAGCAGCACCGAGTCGGTCCCGAACGGCAGCGGCGTCGCGTCCGGCGGACGCTCCGGGGCGCGCTCGGCGGCATCGAGCCAGCGCTCCACCACGCGGCGCGGCGCACCGCGCGCCTCCTCCAGCACGGCCCGCGTCAGGCACAACCCCGGGTCGCCCAGCACGAGGGCCTGCGGCAGGCGCTCCAGCCACCGGTCGATGACGGGCGCCGCGCCGCGCGTGCCGGCCAGCTCACGCCAGTGGGCGCCCACCAGGCGCGCCGCGCGGCGCGCGTCCCGCGCCGACAGCGTGTGCTCCACCGCCCGCTCGGCGTCGCCGGCCCCCTCCCACCAGGCGGCCGCGCGCAGGTGCAGCGCCGCCACCTCCTCGGGCCGCTGCTCGGCCAGCATGAAGCTGAGCACGTCGCGCAGCAGCGGGTGGTAGCGGAACCA
>DASSBX010000505.1:0-2368 GCA_035698305.1 Miltoncostaeaceae bacterium
GGCCTCGCGGGCTTCCTCGAGGGCATCGCCCTGCAGGCCGACGCCGACCTGGTCGACCAGTCGGGCGGCGCGGTCACCCTGATGACGATCCACAACGCCAAGGGCCTCGAGTTCGACACCGTGGTGATCACGGGGCTCGAGGAGGGCCTCTTCCCGCACGTGCGCTCCGACACCCCCGAGACGCTGGAGGAGGAGCGGCGCCTGTTCTACGTGGGCCTCACGCGGGCGCGGCGGCACCTCACGCTCACCCACGCGGAGAGCCGCGCCATGCACGGCGGGCGCGACTACCGGCTGCCCTCGCGGTTCCTGGGGGAGATCCCGGCCGACGCGATCGCCGGGCCGCCGGGCGGCCGGCGGCCCCGGCGGCAGACGTGGGCCGACTCGGCGATGGACGCGCCCGCACGGGGCGCGGCGTTCGCGACGGGCGACTCGGTGCTGCACGCGACGTTCGGCGAGGGCGTGGTCACGGGGATCGACGGGGGAGGGGACCTGGTGCGGGTGCGGTTCGCGCAGGACGGCAGCGAGCGGCGGCTGATGGCCGGCGCCGCGCCGATGAGGAAGGTGGGCTGATGCCGGCGGTGATCCTGGACGGCAAGGCGGCTGCGGCCGACCTCCGGGAGGAGGTGCGGCGCGGGGTCGAGGAGTTCCGGCTCGCCCACCGGCGGGTGCCGGGCCTGGTGGGCGTCCAGGTGGGCGACGACCCGGCGTCCGAGATCTACCAGGCGGGGAAGGCCCGGGCGGCGGAGGAGGCGGGGATGATCTCCCGCCGGATCGTCCTGCCCGACACGACGGGCCAGCACGAGCTCGACGCCCTCATCGACGAGCTGAACGCCGACGATTCGGTCGACGGGATGCTGGTGCAGCTCCCGGTGCCCGACCAGCTGTCCGAGGTGGCGATCGCGAACCGCATCCACCCCGACAAGGACGTCGACGGCTTCTCGCCGATCAACCTGGGGCGCCTGATCCGCGGCGAGCCGGGGTCGGTGCCGTGCACGCCGGCCGGCGTGATGTGGATGCTCGACCGCGCCGGCATCCCGATCGAGGGCGCCGACGCGGTGGTGGTGGGTCGCAGCCTGATCGTGGGCAAGCCGATGGCGCTGATGCTCACCGCCCGCAGCGCCACCGTCACGGTGGCGCACTCGAAGACGCGCGACCTGCCGGAGCTGTGCCGCTCCGCCGACATCCTCGTCGCCGCGGTCGGCCGCCCCGAGATGATCCGGGGGGACTGGATCAAGCCGGGCGCCGCCGTGATCGACGTCGGCATCAACCGCACGGAGGCGGGCCTGCGCGGCGACGTGGCGGGCGACGACGCCCGCGAGGTGGCCGGCTGGCTCACGCCGGTCCCGGGGGGCGTCGGCCCCATGACCATCGCCTACCTCCTGGCGAACACCCTCGAGGCGGCCCGGCGACGGACCGTCGGCATCACGACAACGGGAGACGACTGACCATATGAAGATCGCGATTTTCGGCGGCACCGGCGACCTCGGCCGTGGCCTCGCAATCAACTTCGCCGCGGCCGGCCACGAGATCGTCGTGGGCTCGCGGAGCCAGGAGCGCGCCGACCAGGCCGCAGCCACCCTCGCGGAGGCGCTGCCGTCGGGCACGTTCACGCCCCGCGAGAACGTCACCGCCGCCGAGGAGGGCGAGCTGGCGATCGTCTCGATCCCGTGGGAGGGCATCGACTCCACCATCCCGCCGATGGCCGACGCGCTGGCCGGCAAGGTGGTGATCTCGGTCGTGAACGCCATCAAGTTCGGCAAGAGCGGGGCGATCGCCGAGCAGGGCGACGCGCTCCCCGCGCAGTCGTGCGCGCACCGCATCCAGGAGCTCGCCCCCGAGGCGAAGGTGGTGGTCGCCTTCAACAACCTGCCGGCCGCCGGCCTGCAGGCGCAGCACCACCTGAACGCCGACGTGCTCGTGTGCGGCAAGAGCCGCGAGGCCCGCGAGCAGGTGATCGAGCTGACGAAGGCGATCCCCGGCACCCGCGCCCTGGACGCCGGCCCCCTCGCCAACGCCCTCATCATCGAGGGTTCCACCGCCCTCATCATCAACCTCAACCGCAGGTACGGCGGCGAGGCGAGCCTCTCCATCTCCGGGCTCGAGAACGCCCCGGAGCGGCCCTAGCTCTAGCCCCTCCGGGCCGCCGCCGGGTCCGGGTCCGGTTGGTCCATGCGCCACTTGGCGTCCGTCATGGACGCCAAGTGGCGCATCGGGTCACCAGCCCCGCCAGGTGGTGAGCTCGCTCACCGGCCGGCGCGGCGGCCGGTGCTCCGGCGGCGGGGCCACGGGCCTGCCGAGGTAGACGAACCCGACGACCGCCTCGCGGTCCTCCAAGCCGAGGGCGGCGATCACCCCGGGATCGTCGGCG
>DASSBX010000506.1:0-5551 GCA_035698305.1 Miltoncostaeaceae bacterium
CCGAGGTGACGACCGCCACGTCCGCGAGGGTCCGGGCGACCGTGCCCATCTGCGGCCGCTTGCCCCGGTCGCGGTCGCCGCCACAGCCGAACACGGCCACCAGCCGCCCGCCATCGACCAGCTCCCGGGCGGCCCGCAGCACGTTGTCGAGCGAGTCGGGGGTGTGCGCGTAGTCGACGATGACCGGGAAGGCCTGCCCCTCGTCGATCGCCTCGAACCGCCCGGGCACGCCCGCCACCGACCCGATGCCGGCGGCGACCGCCTCGTGGGGCAGCCCGAGCAGCTCGCCCACGGCGACGACGCCGGTGATGTTCGCCAGGTTGAAGCGCCCGCGCAGGCGGCTCGCGATCTCCACGGGCCCGCGCGGCGTGGCGATCGTGGTGGCGATCCCCGTCTGCAGGCCGCGCGACGCCTCGGGCCGCACCGGGGCGGGCGCGTCGACCGCGAACCCCAGGGCGCCGGTCTCCCGGGCCAGCCGGGCGCCGAACTCGTCGTCGAGGTTGGACGCCCCCGGCGGGTCGGGGCCCTCCTCGTCGGGCCGCGCGAACAGGCGCCGCTTGGCGGCGAAGTAGCTCTCCACGTCGGGGTGGTAGTCGAGGTGGTCGCGGGTGAGGTTGGTGAACAGCGCCGCGGCGAAGCGGGTGCCGGCCACCCGCCGCTGCATCAGCGCGTGGGACGACACCTCCATCGCGCAGGCCGTGTCGCCCGCGGCGCGCATCCGGGCGAGCAGCGCCTGGAGCTCCACGGCGTCCGGGGTGGTGTGCTCGACGGGGAGCACCTCGCCGCCGGCGCGGGCCTCGATGGTGCCGATCAGGCCGGTGCGGTGGCCGGCGGCCTCGAGGACGGCCCGCAGCAGGAACACCGAGGTGGTCTTGCCGTTGGTGCCGGTCACCCCCACCACGAGCAGGTCGTCGGAGGGGCGCCCGGCCACGGCGACCGCGGCGAGCGCCATCGCCAGCCGCGCGTCGGCCACGACCACCTGGGGGATGGCGACGCCCGGCACCTCCCGCTCCACCAGCGCCGCGGCCGCCCCACGGGACGCGGCGTCGGCGACGTAGTCGTGGCCGTCCGCGCGCAGGCCGGGCAGGGCGCAGAAGAGTGCGCCCGGACCCGCCTCGGAGGCCCGGTGGACGACGGAGGTGATGGCACCGCTGCCGATCAGCTCGTCGAGCGTCATGCGGGCCGGGACGATACCACAGGCCCTCGGAGCCCCTAGGGCAGGATTCGCATGTTTTGCAGGGAGAACTCGGCGATCTTCTCGAACGCCGGGGCAGCGATGTCGCCGCCGTAGTAGATGCCGGTGGGCTCGTCCACGACCACGGCGATCAGCAGCTGGGGGTCGTCGGCGGGGGCGTACCCGACGAACGACGAGGTGAACGCGGTGTCGCTGTAGCGGCCGGTCGTCCGGTCGATCTTCTCCGCCGTGCCGGTCTTGCCCGCCACCGCGTAGCCCTTCACGTCCGCGAGCTCGCCGGTGCCCTGGTCGGAGACCACCTTGCGCAGCATCCGGTCGACCTGCGTCGCCGTGGAGGCGTGCATGATCCGCCGCTCCACCCCGCCGGCCCCCTTCACCAGGTGGGGCGTCACCAGCAGGCCCCCGTTCGCGATCGCCGCGTACGCGCGGGTGAGCTGGGTGAGGGTGACGCTCACGCCCTGGCCGATCGGGATGTTGGTGATGCCGGAGCCGTACCACTTGTCGCCCGGCAGCACGAAGCCGGACGCCTCGCCGGGGAAGTCGATGCCGGTGGGGGCGCCGAAGCCGAAGCGCTCGTACCAGGCGAGCAGCCGGTCCTTCCCCACCCGCAGGGCGATCTTGTAGACGCCGACGTTGCTCGACTGCTCCAGGATCTGGGTGGCGGTCATCGTCTCGGTGGCGTGCTCGTGGGAGTCCTTGAGCGTGACCTCGCCGTCGTAGTCGGAGATCCGGTCGGGCACGACGAACCGGGTCCACGGGGTCACCTTGCCGTCCTCGAGGGCGGCCGTCATCGTCGCGATCTTGAACGTGGACCCCGGCTCGAAGGTGTCCACCACCGGGCGGTTGCGCTCCAGCTCGGGGTTCAGCTCGGCGCGCTGGTTGGGGTTGAAGCGGGGGACGCTCGCCATCGCCAGGATGGATCCGTCGCGCGGGTCCATCACGATCGCCATCGCGCTCTTCGCCCCGGTGGTCTCGCGGGTCTCCGCCAGCACCGACTCCACCTGGGACTGGATGGCCGGCACCAGGGTCAGCTGCACGTCCTGCCCCGGCACGGCCTCCTGGTCGGAGAGCGTCTGGAGCGGCCGGCCGAAGACGTCGCGCACCTCCAGGCGGTGACCGGGGGTGCCGGTCAGGTTCTCGTCGAGCTGCTTCTCCATCCCGGAGAGCCCCTGGCGGTCGTCGCCCGTCAGGCCGATCACCTGGGCCGCCATGGGGCCGGCGGCCACGAAGCGCTGGTACGTGTCGGAGAAGTAGATGCCGGCGATGCCGAGGGCGCGGGCGCGGTCCGCGGCGCGCGGCGGCACGTCCCGCGCCAGCACCGCGTACTGGCCCGGCCCGGCGAGCGCGTTGGCCAGGTCGTTGGGGTCGCGCTCCAGGATCGGCGCCAACCGGGTGGCGACCCCCCGGTCGTCGGTCACCGCGATCGGGGAGGCGGTCACGTCGACGGCGAGACGGTCGGTGGCCAGGTCGGTCCCGTCGGCGGCGACGAGCGCCCCGCGCGGGGCGAGCAGCTGGACGTCCTTGCGGTGCGCCTCCTGGCCGCGGGCCGACAGGTCGTCGGCCCGCACGGTCCCGAGGAACGCCGCCCGGGCGCCGAGCAGCAGCAGCAGCACCACGGCGACGCCGGTCAGCAGCCGGACGCGACGCACCCGCTCGCGGCCGGAGGCGGCCTTGGGTGCCCGCGGGCGGCGGACGGGCGGCCGGCGCGGCCGCTGGGGCGGCCGGGTCGAGGGCGGCATCAGCCTACGGTCGGGCCAGCGGGTCCAGGTACGTGACCGAGTCGCCCGACGGCATCACCATGCCGAGGCGCTTCATCGCGTTGTCGCGCACGCGGGCGTCCAGCTGATCCAGGCGGCTCTGGAGGCGCGCGGTCTGCGCCTCGACCGCGCGCGAGCGGTCCATCACCTTGCCGGTCTCGTTGGTGAGGGCGAGCTTGGCGACGTTCACCCACACGATCCCGCCGAGCACGACGGCGATGATGGGGATCACCAGGGGGCCCAGCCGCACGCGGGAGCGCCGCCGCGACCGGGGGACCGCGCGCGGGCGGGGCCGCGGGCGCGGCTGCGGCCGGGTGGAGGGACGCGGCCGGCGGGCCGGCGCGCCGGCGGTCGCGCGGGTGCTCACGCGGGCGACTCCAGCCTGCGGATGCCGCGCAGCAGGGCGGAGCGGGCCCGCGGGTTGCGGTCGAGCTCGGCCTGGCGCGGGCGCTGGGCCTTCGCGGCGAGCAGGGCCGCCTCGGCCTCGCGGCCGCAGCCGCACACCGGCATGTCCGGCGGGCAGATGCACCCCTGCGTGCGGGCGCGCATGGCGCGCTTCACGCGCCGGTCCTCCAGCGAGTGGAACGAGATGACGGCCAGGCGGCCGCCGGGGGCCAGCAGGTCCCACGCCGCGTCGAGGCCGCGGTCGAGGCTGTCGAGCTCGTCGTTCACCGCGATCCGCAGCGCCTGGAACACCCGCTTGGCGGGGTGGCCCCCGGCGAACAGGGCCGGCGTCGGCACCGCGGAGCGGACCACTTCGACCAGGTCGCCGGTGGTGGTGATCGGCTCGGATGCGCGGCGCCGCACGATCGCCCTGGCGATCTGGCGGGCGTAGCGCTCCTCGCCGTAGGTCCGCAGCACGTCGGCCAGCTCCCGCTCGGGCGCCTCGGCGATCAGATCGGCGGCCGACGTGCGGCGGGAGGGGTCCATCCGCATGTCCAGCGGCGCCTGGCGCGAGTAGGAGAAGCCGCGCTCCGGCCGGTCGACCTGCATGGACGACAGGCCCAGGTCCATCAGCACCGCGTCGGCGCGCAGGCCCTGGTCGACCAGCCGCGGGAGGGCGTCGGCGAAGTTGGCGCGGATGAACCGGGTCTCGCAGACGACGTCGTCGGCCAGGTCGGCGAACCAGTCGCCGGCCTCGGGGTCCTGGTCGATCGCGATGTAGCGGCCGGCCTCGCCGAGGGCGGGGGCCAGCCGGCGCGCGTGCCCGCCGGCGCCGAACGTGCAGTCGACCACGGTCTCGCCGGGGCGCAGGGCGAGCATCCGCGCGACCTCGTCGGCCAGGACGGGCTCGTGGCCCCGTGCGGGCCTACGCGACTCGAGCGGCAAGGCGCTCGGCATGGCTGGACACCCCCTCCCGGCGGAGCTTGTCGAAGCGTGCGGCGAGGCGCGTCGGATCCCAGGCCTCGAGGTAGTCGCCGACCCCGACGAGGCGGACCTTCCCGTCCCCGATGCCGGCGTGCTCGCGGTGGTCGGCGGAGAGCGCGATGCGTCCCTGCCGGTCCAGGTCGTTGGGCAGGGCCGAGCCGATGATGAAGCGGCGCATGTCCCGCGCGGTCTCGTCGAAGGGGCTCATGTCGCCGAACGTCCTCCCCACCAGGTCGTCCCACTCGAGCGTCGGCACGACGGCCAGGCAGTCGTCGATCCACCAGGAGACCGTCGCTCCCCCCGCGAAAGCCTCCCTGAGCCGCGCCGGGATGGCCATCCGGAACCGGTTGTCCAGGCTGCACTCATACGTCCCGCTCAGCAGCCGCCGTTGCATTTCCCCACGCTACCCCACATTCCCCCACATGGCAACGCGAACCCCCCACACGGCGACCAGCGTCCCCCCCAGGCCCCCCCGAACGGACCCCGCAGCCCCCCGTGCGCCCCCGCGGCCGTCGCTGCAACGCGCTCGCAACACCGAACGCTTGTTCGTGTCCGAGGGGCGAACTAGTGTTCCTGCCATGCACGCAACCGCCCGCTCCCACATCGCTCGGCCGGCCCCCCCGGCGCCCGCCCGGCCACACCTGCGCGCCGTCGCCCCCCGGCCTCGCCGCCGCCGCGTCCCGCAGGCGGCCACCGTCGCGCTCTACGCCGCCGGGCTGGTCCTCGGCTTCCTGCTCGCCGCCCTGGCGTCCGCGCCCGGCGGGGCCGGCATGGTGGCCGGGGAGCTCCGGCTGGCCGGCGTCGCCGCGCTGGTGGGGGCTGTGGCCCTCCTGCGGGCCCGCGCCGTGGCCCGGCGTCGGCCGCGGATCCGCCGGAACCCGGTGTAACACCGCGTCGCATCCCCGGCCCGGGCGGCGCCCAGCAGTACGATGTCGCCCGTGACCCGGACGCCCAGGTGACAGGCGACGCCCCGGTCGCCGCGATCGACGTCGGGACCAACACCACCCGGCTCCTCGTGGCGCGCGCGATCGACGGCCGCATCCAGCCCCTCGCGAGCGGCAGCGCCATGACCGCGCTCGGGGCGGGGCTCACGCCGGGGGGCGACATCGGACGCGAGGGCCTGGACCTGGTGTCGGCCACGGTGCGCCAGATGGCCGCGGAGGCCCGGCGCCTCGGCGCGGTGCGCCTGGTGGTGGCCACCACCGCGCCCGGGCGCACCGCCCGCAACGCC
>DASSBX010000507.1:0-8585 GCA_035698305.1 Miltoncostaeaceae bacterium
CGACCGAGCCGCACGAATGCGACGCGCAGCCCCCGGCCCCTGCCGTACTCCCAGCCCTCGGTGCTGTGCGTCCGCGACGAGATGTGGCACACGCCGACCAGCCCGTCGAGGCTGACGTCGCGGCTCGCCGAGCCGGTCCCCTCGACGATGACGTCGAACATCGCGCGCTCGCTGACCGGCAGGCCCCGTACCGGCGCCCCGAGCAGGGAGGGACAGGCGACGAGACCCGCCAGGACGACGCCGAGGATGACCGGACGCCAACGACCCATGTGACTGCGAGCCTCCCGCGCGTGTGACGCGACTCTGCTTCCGCGGTCGTCGCCCCGTCAAGCGCCGGAGAGGCCCCCTACCGGCAGGCGACCGCCCTGACGCGCCAGGCCGGCCGGTAGTCCGATGCCGCCTGGACCTGCTCGCATGCCAGCCGACGTGCGGTGGTCGCGTCGCTCGCCCACACCTGGTGCTCGTGGACGTCGCGACGGACGAAGCGGTCGTCGCACGCCTCCCAGGCGGCGAACGTCACGGTGTAGAGGCGGGTGCCGGGGGCGTTCGGGGTGAGGGTCCGCAGGAGCCCGAGCGACCAGCGCGGCTGGCCCCCCGCCCGGCTCGCGAGGGCCGCCTGGGCCTTCTCCCGCGCCCGGGCCACGTCCGGCGCCTGGAAGCGGGCGCGACCCATCACCCGCCGCCGCCCGCTTCCGGGGGGACGGCACAGCAGGGTGACCTCCCATGAGGGGGTCGCGTGGCTCATGCGCGCCGGCCGGGGTGCTTCGCCGTGTCCGCCAGCGCGAGCCGAACCTCCGCCGACGTCTCCCCGAACGCGAAGGACGGGCGCAGGCCCGTCACCCAGAACAGGCGCACGAGATGCCGCGGGCAGACCAGCCCCAGCCGGCCGCCCCCGCGAAGGACGTCGCCCCGCAGGCTCATGAGCCCCTCGAGCCCGGCGAAGTCGAGCAGCCCGACGCCGGCGAGGTCGATCACGAGCTGGACCTCCGCGGGGTCGTAGCGCCGAACGTGCTCCCGGAACGCCGGGCTGGTGTAGACGTCGAGCGCTCCCTGCAGGTGCACGAGGACCAGGTCCTCGAATGCCTCGCAGGTGATGTGGAGCGCCGAGGGCGGCTCCTCGGGCGCGCCCTCGACGGGGCCTGGGCACGGTGGCGGGTGGAGCGCAGGGAGCGCGTGGCGCGCGCCCCGACCGTCACGGTTCCGTTCGGGCAAACGGTCGGTGATCACGGAGCCCCGCTTCTGCCGGCCATGATGCGCGCCGATCGCGGACGGGAGGAGGCTGGCTGGCGTCGATCTCCTCGGGCCCCGCCCGCACCCTCGTCGGCGCGGGTCGGGATGACTCGGGCGTCACTCCCACGGTACACCCTCGTCCGCGCAGGCCGGAGGGGAACGGCTACGGTCACGCCCTTCCATACGAGGAGGCGCCGAATGCCCGAGCCCATCGTCGAGGCCGACCAGTTCATCGAGATCGTCCGGCAATCCGCGGCGCCGGGCGAGATGTCCCCCGAGGTCGCGGTCGCGCTCGCCCAGGCGCTCCTCATGCGCTCGATCGCGGGCGATCTGCGCCAGATCATGACGAGCGTCAGCCAGATCGCGTCGCGTCGCTGAGGCGTCGCCCGGTCGCGCGGCGTCCGGGCGCCGGGGACGGATCGGCGTTCCGCGCCCGGGGGAGTAGTCTCGCCGGGAGACACGCTCGAGCTCGCGCCCGCGGACGCCGCTCCCCGGGCCGGACGGGACCGCCGGCCGCCACTCCGCCCTCGACCGCCGCCGGGCCGGCAGATGCGGAGCCACCATGGCCACGACCGCCGTTTCCCCGTCGATCCGCAGGACGGGCGGCGGGGCTGCGTGCGCCGGCGACCGGTGAACGGCCCCGCCGAGCGCCTCAGGCGCATCGCGGGGGTCGTCCAGGCCCTCGGCGAGCCGGATCCCCTTCCGGGACTGTGCCGGGCGACCGTTCCGGTGCTCGCGGTCTCCGGCGCCGGCCTGATGATGTCGGCCGGCGAGGCGCCGGCCGTGCACGCGTGCTGGGGGGAGGTGTCCGGATACCTGCAGGAGCTCCAGCGGGCGACCGGCCAGGGCCCGTGCCGGGACGCGCACGACAGCGGCCGGCCGGTGTCGGAACCCGATCTGGGTCGGCTCGATCCGGACCGGTGGCCGGGGTTCGCCGCACCGGCACGACAGGCCGGGGTGCTGGCGATCTTCTCCTTCCCCATGCGCGTCGGCGCCGTGCGGCTCGGGGCGCTCACCGTCCACCGGTCGCGGCCGGGGGGGTTGTCGGACGAGCAGGATTGGGACGCCCGCATGATCGCCGGCATCGCCGCGACGGCCATCCTGCGGTTCCAGGCCGGGGCGCCCGCCGGCACCGTCGGACGCGAGCTGACGAGCCTCGTCGATCACGACGCCGTGGTCCATCAGGCGACGGGAATGGCGAGCGCGCAGCTCGAGGTGCCGCTCGCCGAGGCGTCCGTCAGGCTCCGTGCGCACGCGTTCGCCACCGGGATCCCTCTGACCGACGTCGCGCGGGATATCGTCGCACGACGGCTCAGGCTGGACAGGTGACGCGTCGGACGGAGGTGCGGAGATGGGAAGGCGCGGCGGATCCGCGCACACGGAGGTGACGTCATGACCCGCGAGCAGCGGCTCGCGTCCACGTTCGTCGAGCTGGCGGACAGCCTCGTGGACGACTTCGACGTGGTCGAGCTGATGACGCTCCTCACGGAGCGCTCGATCGAGCTCCTCGACGCGTCGGCCGCCGGGCTGGTGCTCGTGGATCCGTTCGGCGCGCTCCGGATGGTGGCCGCGACCAGCGAGGCCACGGAAGCGGTCGAGCTCTTCCAGATCCAGAACGCCGAGGGCCCGTGCCACGACTGCTGCCGCACCGGCGCGCCCGTCAACGTCCCGGTCCTGGACGCCCGGAGGGACCGCTGGCCGTCGTTCGTCCCGGTGGCGCTCGACGCGGGGTTCCAGGCGGCGCATGCCGTGCCGCTCCGGCTCCGCGGAGACGTCCTCGGCGCGTTGAACCTCTTCCGCTCCGAGGCGGTCGCGCTCACGACGAGTGACCTCTCCACCGCCCAGGCGCTCGCGGACGTCGCGACCATCACCCTGGTCCAGAGCCGCGCCACCGAGGACGCCCGCATCGTGCGGGACCAGCTCCAGCAGGCGCTGAACAGCCGGGTGATCATCGAGCAGGCCAAGGGGGTGCTGGCGGAGCGCCTGGGCTGCGGCGTCGAGGAGGCCTTCGTGCGTCTCCGCCGTCATGCCCGCTCGAACGGCCGGCGTCTCAGCGAGGTCGCGCGCGAGGTGAGCGAGGGCCGGCTGACCGTCTGAGCCCGGACCACCCCCGTGGTCCGCGGTCACGGCGACGAGTTGGGCTAACCTTGATGCCGCGACCGGCGTCGAGCCGGCGCGATGCTCGTTGCCCCAGACCCGGCAGCGCCAGCAAACCGACGGCGTGAGGGGTTGCGATGACGACGAGCCAGCGGGGCGCCCTGGGCCCTGCGCGGGTGTCCTTCCAGGGTGGCGGGGCGTTCCACACCGAGTTGCGCGAGCGGGTTCGCGCGCTGCTCGCCGACCCGGTGAGGAGGCGGCGGGCGCAGCGCGCCATGTACGTGAAGAGCGCGGTCATGACCGCGTGGGCGGTGGCCTCGTGGGTCGTGCTCGTGCTGGTGGCCGACACGTGGTGGCAGGCGGCCGCCGCCGCGGTCTCGCTGGGGCTCGCCCTCGCGGGGATCGGCTTCAACATCACCCACGACGCGAACCACGGGAGCTACTCGCCCCACCCACGCCTCAACCGGGCGATGTCGTGGAGCATGGACCTGATGGGGGCGAGCTCCTACGTGTGGCGGACGAAGCACAACGTGGTCCACCACACGTACACCAACATCGCGGGGGCCGACTCGGACATCGACTCGATGCCCTTCGCCCGCTTCGCCCCCGAGCAGCCTCGCCGCAGGCTTCACCGCTTCCAGCACATCTACATCTGGGGGCTGTACGGCCTGTTCGCGATCAAGTGGCACACGACGGGCGACTTCGGCTACCTGCGCGCCGGCCTCATCGGCGAGACGCCCTTCCGCTGGCCGCGCGGACGCGACCTCGTCGGCTTCTGGGTGGGCAAGGCGATCTTCGTGTCCTGGACGATCGTTATCCCGCTGCTCCTCCACCCGGCATGGCAGGTCGCGCTCGGGTTCGCGGCGGTGTCGTTCGTGCTGGCGGCGACGCTGGCGGTCACCTTCCAGCTCGCCCACTGCCTGGAGGAGGCCGACTTCCCCAGCGCCGAGGGCATGTCCGGTGACCGCCGGTCCGAGTGGGCGCGTCACCAGGTGGAGACCACGGTGGACTTCGCGCCCCGCAGCCGCCTGATCACCTGGTATCTCGGCGGCCTCAACTTCCAGATCGAGCACCACCTGTTCTCCCGGGTGCTCCACACCCACTACCCGGCGATGGCCGGGATCGTGCAGGAGGTCTGCGCGCGCCACGGCGTCCGCTACCAGGCCCACCCGACGGTCGGCTCGGCCCTCGCGTCCCACGCCCGCTGGCTGCGGCGCATGGGGCAGGAGCCCGCGCCGGCGGGCGGGGCCGCGTGAGTCCCACGGTCTGACGTCCGGTCCCGCCGTGACGACGACGCCGTCACGCCCACCCTGATCGAGGCCGCGACGAGCGGGCGATCGTCGCGTGGCGCTACCGCCCGGGCGCGTCGAGGAGCTCGACGTCGACGCCCGCCGGGGCCTGCAGGACCTCGGTCCCCGTCCGGTCGACGCGCACCGAGAGGCACCCACCGGGGAACGCGACCCCGCGGAGCTCCAGGACGTCCAGATGCCGCGGCAGCGCCGGCCGGAGGGAGATCGACCCGTTGGGGATGTCGGGCTCCAGCCCGAGGAACATGGTCGCCAGCTGGAGGGGCACCCCGGCCGCCCAGGCCTGCGGCCGGCAGGCGGTGGGGTACGGGACTGGCACGTCCGCCGCCTCGCGCGCGTGGCCGCCGAACAACTCGGGCAGCCGGTCGTCGAAGAGCGCCAGCGCATCCATCAGGTCGCCGGCGAGGTCGAGGGCCGGCCCGTCGAGCCCGTAGCGACGCAGACCCTCACAGGCCAGCGCGCTGTCGTGGGGCCAGACCGACCCCACGTGGTAGGAGATGGGGTTGAAGCCCGCCATCCGCCGCGACAGGGTCCTCACTCCCCAGCCGCTGGCCAGTTCCGGACCCGCCAGGTGCACGGCGACCTGGCCTGCCTCGGCGGCGGAGGGCACGTCGCACCACAGCAGATGGCCCATGTTTGAGGCGAGGCTCGCGACCCGCCGTCCGTGGCCGTCGAGCGCGAGCGCGAAGAAGCCGGGAGCACCGTCGGCGCCCGGCACCCAGAAGCGCTCGCGGATGACGTCGCGGATCTCCGCGGCCCGGGCGTCGAGGGCGTCCGCCTCGGCGTCCTGGCCGAACCCGCGGAGGACGCGCGCCAGCTCGCGCCTGGCGCGATACGCGTAGCCCTGTACCTCGATCGTCGCGATCGGGCCGGTGGCCAGGCTGCCGTCCGGGAACTGGATGGCGTTCTCGGAGTCCTTCCAGCCCTGGTTGCCCAGCGACCGCGGCCCGCCGGCGCGGTATTCCAGCAGGCCGTCCCCCTCCGGATCGCCGGCACCCTGGATCCACCCGAGGGCGGCACGGGCGGCCGGGAGCAGATCCTCGAGGGCGGCGCGGGGAGCCCCCCACCGGAAGGCCGTGCCGTAGAGGATCAGGAAGAGCGGGGTGGCGTCGATGGACCCGAAGTACGGCCGGGTTCCCGCGGTGGTGCCGTCGCCCAGCCAGGGGCGTCGCGTCAGGCGCACCTCGTGGAGGATCTTGCCGGGCTGCTCGTCGTTCGCCGGGTCGTCGACCGTTCCCTGACGGGCGGCGAGGGCGCCGAGGGTGTCGAGCAGCTGGTGCGGCAGGAAGGCGCGGGCCTGGTGACCGGCGATGAGGCTGTCCCGGCCGAAGAGGGCCACGAACCATGGGATCCCGGCGGCCAGGAGACGGCGTCGTCGGTCGAGGACGTCGGGGAGCCCCAGCGCGTCGAGGTCCGCCGCGGAGCGGCGGCAGGCACGGGCCAGCTCCGGGGGCTCGGTCCGCACGCCGCCGGCGACGCCGGCCGTCGAGGGGCGTCGGTCCTCCGGCGCGGACCGGTTCCCCGGACGGCCCTCCACCTCGACGACGACGCCGAGCCGCCAGTCGCGACCCCGGCGGAGCTGCGGCGACCACCGCGCGACCCCGTCCTCCCATGACTCCGGCGGGGGATGGAGGTGCGCGACGGTGGCGAGGCCGGTCGCGTCGTCGACGAAGCGCACCCCATCCGCGGTGAGGTGCCGCGCCACCTGCTCCGAGGGGGCCGTCGGTCCGGTCTCCAGGCCGCGGATCTGGAAGATGTCGAGGAAGTCGGCCGCCACCTCCAGGCCCACGATCACGACGCGCGGGCGGGCGGCCCACCAGCTGAGGGTGATGTCGTCCGACAACCGGCCGGCCGTCACGTGCCGCTGCCGGTCCACCTCGAGCGGGGCGTCGGGGTACCGCCGGCCGGGGGCGACGTAGCTCCGGAACCGCGCCGCGCCGGGGGAGAGGAGGGCGGCGCCGAGCGGGTGGACCGGCGCACCCTCGACGCGCAGGGCGAGGCGCGACAGGTGACGCGTGTCGTCGGCGATCAGTCCGTCGAGCCCGCCGCCGATGTCGCCGCCCGCGTCGGAGATCGCGAAGGTGAGGCCGTCGATCAGGGTGAGGGTTCCCGAGCCCGCCAGGATCGCGGGCCCGGGGACGTTCACCGGGCCTCCGGCGGCGACCAGGCGGCCGCCGGGGCCGGGCGGGGCACCAGGCGCACCCGCGCGGGCGCCTCGATCTCGGCGAGGGCGAGCCGCTCGTAGCCCTCGGTCATGGCGTCCGCCGAGAACCGCTCGGCCACCCAGCGACGACAGGCGCGACGGTCGATCTCCCCGATCCGCTTCACGGCGTCCACCAGCGCCTCGGGCGTGGCGCGGACGAAACCGGTGAGACCGTCGGCGACCACCTCGGGAACCGAGCCCCGGGCGGTCGCGAGCACCGGCGTCCCGCACGCCATGGCCTCGATCATCACCATCCCGAACGGCTCCTCCCAGGCGATGGGGAAGAGCAGCGCCCGCGCCCCGGCGAGGAGCGCGTACTTCTCGGGCGCGTCCAGCTCCCCGAGCCAGACGACGCCCGGTCCGAGCTCGGGCTCGACGTGGCGGGCGAAGTACTCGAGCTCGGCGGGCTCGCGGCACTTCGCGCCGATCAGGAGCGGCAGACCGGCGGCCTTCGCGATGCGGATCGCGTCGGCCGGACCCTTCTCGGGCGACATCCGGCCGAGGAAGGCGAGGTGGCCGTCGGGCCGCGCCCGGAACGGGACGGGGTCGAGATCGAGGCCGTTGTGACGGACCCCGGCGAAGGGCAGCGCCGGGGCGGATGCGCGCTGCGCCTCGCTGATCGCCACCAGTCGCAGCCGGGGGAAATGGCGTGCGATGCCCTCGTAGATCTCGACGGGCACCGCCGCCAGCGGGCCGTGCGTGACGTGGAGTCCGGGCACGGCGAGGCGGGACGTCAGCAGCGCTCCGAGCGGTCCCGAGTGGTCGATGACGACATCGACGTCGGTGAAGGCGTCGATGCCCGCGAGGGCGTGGCGCCAGTCCGCGGCGGGCTCGCCGATGATGCCGGGCAGGTCCACCAGAGGACTCACGACCTCGGCACCGGGCAACTCCGAACCGGCGGCGGCGACCAGCAGCACCTCGTGTCCCCGCTCGATGAGCCCGGCCCCGAGCGCCGCGACCACCTGCTCGATGCCGCCGTAGGTCGGTGGCGGAACCGGGACCCACGGCGGTGCCAGAAGTGCGATCCGCATGCGCGGTGACGTCCCGCGGGTGGGCGAGGGGTAGGTGGTCGTGGCCATATGGCCTCCGCATCTGCCGGCCTGTCGGCGGTCGAGAGGCGGAGGGGCGGCTGGCGGCGTCCCCGTCTGCCCGGAGGCGGAGCCCCTGGGCACGAGCTCGAGCGTCTCTGCCCTCCACGCTACTCCTCCGGAATGCCGAAGTCCCGTTCGCGCCCGCGCTGCGCCGGGCCCCTCGCTCCGGGCGCGCGCTCCGGCGCTCCGTCGCGCTAGGATCGGCGGTACAACGCTCGAAGGGCCCGCCGCCCGGCGCGGCGACTCGTGGCGCGTGCTGGCCCGCCTCTCGAAGCGCATCATGGCCGGCGGAATGGAGACCAGGAATGGTTTCCGCACACGAAGTGGGGTCGGTCGACCCCCGCACCAGCGTCCCGACCGGCGGCCCGACCTCCAGCGTCCATCTCGCCGATCTCAGCGAGGACGCACGCGTTCTCCTGCGCATGATCAGCCATCGCACCAGCCTGCACTCGAGGTTCAGGGCCGGCGACGTCTTGGGGACCCAGCCGAGACACAGTGCGCCGCCGGGCGGCCCGGCTGCCCTGCCGATGGACGAGGCGGAGGTGACGCTCGCGCTCCAGGAGTTGAGCCAGCACCGCGGCTGGCTCGCCAGCTTCCGACCAGGGCGTTACGTCTTCCGGGCGCTTGCCCACGACGGCCGGGTCGAGGACGTCGGCC
>DASSBX010000508.1:0-3288 GCA_035698305.1 Miltoncostaeaceae bacterium
GTGCTCCCAGACGTCGATGCCGACCAGCGGCGTGTGGCCGTCCATCAGCGGCGTGTCCTGGTTGGGCGTCGAGAGCACGACGAGGCCCGTCCCGTCATGGGCGAGCCACGACCAGCCGCTGCCGAAGCGCTTCAGGCCCGCGTCGGTCATCTGCCGCTTGAGCTCCTCGAACCCGCCGAAGGTGTCGTCGATCGCCTTCGCCAGGTCGCCGGTCGGCGCGCCGCCTCCGTCCGGGCTCATGGTCTCCCAGAAGAGCGTGTGGTTCGCGTGGCCGCCACCGTTGTTGCGGACGGCCGCCCGCTTGTCTGCGGGGATCTCGTCGAGGAGGTCGAGCACCTGCTCCAGCGGGCGCCCGTCCCACTCCGTCCCCTCGAGGGCGGCGTTGAGGTTCGTGACGTACGTCTGGTGGTGCTTGTCGTGATGCAACCGCATCGTGTCGGCGTCGATGTGGGGCTCGAGCGCGTCGTAGTCGTAGGGAAGCGGGGGCAATTCGTAGGGCATGGCCTGCTCCTTTGTGGCGACCTCTGCGCGCCATCCATCGGGGGTGACGCGCCGGTCCGGCGAGCATCGTGCCGCATCGCCGGCTGGGCCGCGCGCGGATGCTCGCGGCACCTCCCTGATCGGGTCTCGCCCAAACGGTACCCGCAACGCGCCCCCCATGATGGTGCCCGCCGCCTGCCCGTCCCGGATGACCTCGTCCGGCGACCCCTTCAGACGCACGTCGGCCCCTCCGGCGGATGCGCGCCGGAGGGGCCGAAGCCCGCGTCGCCCTGGGTCTTCCTGAGGAGCGGACGACGGGGTTCGAACCCGCGACCTTCGGCTTGGGAAGCCGACGCTCTACCAACTGAGCTACATCCGCCCGGGACCCGCAACGGTACCACGTCGTCAGGGGTCAACTCCGGACCCGGGACCCCCTCCGGGCGGCCATGCGGCAGAGGTCGCCGCAGTAGCGGCGGCGGGCGCCGCGACGGCCGTCGTCCACGCCGCCGAAGGGCCGTCCGCACCATTCGCAGCGGTGGGTTGACGCCGCCGCCGGGCCATGGGTGACGGCCGAGCGGGAGGTGGGACGGGCCGGCGCAGGCGAACGGGAGTGGTCATCGGCGCCTCGCGGCCGCCGGCCCTCCAGCAGCGCCCCGCGGACGGTGTCCCAGAGGGCGCCCGACACCCACTCGTGGTGGATCAGCCGGACGTCGCGGCGGAGCGCCTCCACGGCGTCGTGGAGCGCGACCTCCGCACGGACCCCCGGGCGCCTCGCCCTCATCCCGGTGCACCCGGTGTGGTGGAGGACGATCACCGCGCGGGTGCCCAGGTCGCGCTGGGAGATCGCGATGCTCTGCACCGCGTCGTCGGTGATCGCACCGCCCGCGTTGCGGATCACGTGGGCGTCGGCCGGGTCGAGGCCCAGGATCCGCCCCGGGTCGAGGCGGGTGTCCATGCAGGTGAGGACGGCGACCTGGCCCCGCGGGTGACCGTCGGACCGCGGCGAGCGCCCGTCCACCAGGAGCGACTGCACCAGCCTGCCGATGCGATCCGCGCCCGCCATGCGCGCGAGCATGTGACCGGCCCGGAGCCCCCGTCAACGCCCGTCTCGCTCCACGAGGCGGCGCCCGGCGATCGCCCCGCATCCCCGCGGGGACGCCCGGCTACATCCGCTCGGGGGCCTCCACGCCGAGCAGGCCCAGGCCCACCCGGACCGTGGCGCCCGTCGCGCGGCAGAGGTCCAGGCGGAAGGCCTCCACCTCCGGCGCCTCCCCCACCACCCGGCAGCGGTGGTAGAAGCCGTGGAAGTCGCGGGCCAGGTCGATGAGGTAGGCGGCCACCCGGTGCGGCGCCCGGCGCTCCTCCGCCTCGGCGGCCGCCACCGGCCAGTCGGCGAGGCGCATCACCAGCGCCCGCTCCGCCGGGTCGAGCGCCGCGGGGAGGCCGCCGTCGGGGTCGGGGGGCGCGCCGGCCCGGTCGCCCGCCTGGGCCATGATGCTGTGCACCCGCGCATGGGCGTACTGCACGTAGTAGACGGGGTTCTCCTGGCTCTGCTCGCGCGCCAGGTCCAGGTCGAGGTCGAGCGCCGTCTCGTGGCTGCGCTGCACCAGGAAGAAACGGGCCGCGTCGACGCCGATGTCGTCCAGCAGGTCGCCCAGGGTCACGACGGTGCCGGCGCGCTTGCTCATCTTCTTCGCCTCGCCCCGCTCCAGCAGGCTCACCAGCTGGATGATCGGCACCTCGAGCCGCGCCGGGTCGTGGCCCCCGGCCGCGAGCACCGCCTGCAGCCGCGCGATGTAGCCGTGATGGTCGGCGCCGAGCACGTCGATGAGCAGGTCGTGGCCGCGGCCCGCCTTGTCGAGGTGGTACGCGACGTCGGCCGCCAGGTACGTGGGGTCGCCGTCGGCGCGCACCAGCACCCGGTCCTTCGTGTCGCCGTAGTCCGTGGTGCGGAACCACACCGCGCCCTCGGCCTCGTAGGCGTCGCCCGCCGCCACCAGGGCGGCCACCCCGCCCGTCACCCGCCCCGCGTCGTGCAGGGTCCGCTCCGAGAAGAACGCGTCGAACCGGACGCGGAAGCGGTCGAGGTCGCCGACGATCGCCTCCAGCATCAGCTCCTCGCCGCGCCGCGTGAAGAACGCGACCGCCTCGTCCCCCAGCGGGTCGGCGGCGAAGCGGTCACCCTCCTCGGCGCGTACCCGCTCCGCGATGCGCGTGACGTAGTCGCCCCGGTAGCCGTCCTCGGGGACGTCCGTGCCCGCGTACCGGGCCGCGACCGACTCGCCGAACTTCCGCATCTGGCGGCCGTGGTCGTTGACGTAGTACTCGCGCGTCACGTCGTGCCCGGCGAACGTCAGGATCCGCCCGAGGCTGTCGCCGTACGCCGCCTGGCGGGCGTGACCGACGTGCGGCGGGCCGGTGGGGTTGGCGGAGACGAACTCGAGGAGGATGCTGCGCGGCGTGACCGCCGTCCCCGCACCGTGACGATCGCCCTCACGCACCATCGCCGCCGCCGCCGCCGCGAACCACGCGGGCGCCAGCGTCATGTTCACGAAGCCGGGCCCGGCGACCTCCACCCCCTCCAGCCAGCGACTCGTCCCCGCCGCGTCGCGCAGCGCCTGCGCGACCGCCTCGCCGATCTCGCGCGGCGGCCGCCGCAGCCCCTTCGCGAGGGCCATCGCGAGCGGGGTGGCCAGGTCTCCGTGGCCCGGCTGGGCGGGCGCGGCGAGCGGGACGGCGGGCGGCTCGATGCCGAGCGCGTCCGCGGCCGCGGACGCCACGGACGAGCGGATGGAGTCGAGCAGGGGA
>DASSBX010000509.1:0-2108 GCA_035698305.1 Miltoncostaeaceae bacterium
GCGCGGATCTCGCAGGTCTCCTCGCCAGGCACCAGGTTGCCGCCGCGGTCGGCCATGAACCGCCCGCTCACGATCCACTCCGACCCGGTCCAGGCGTAGCCGTCGACCTGCGCCTTGCGCACGATCTCGACGCCCCGCTGACGGGCGCCCTTGGCCATGGCCTGGGTCACGTCGGCGGGATTGATGTAGCCGTCGGTCGGGTGGAAGAGGGCGCCCTCCAGATCCTCGGTCCTGACCAGCGGCCAGCGGGCGCGGATCTCGGCCGGCGTCAGCCACTCGTAGGGGATGCCCACCGTCTCCGCCGTCGAGGCGTAGAGGCGGTACTCGTCCATCCGCGCCCGGCTCTGCGCCATCCGGAGGTTGCCGACGACCGAGAAGCCAGCGTTGAGCCCGGTCTCCGCCTCGAGCGTCTTGTAGAGCTTCACCGAGTGGTCGTGGATGTGGCTGGTGGCGTAGCCCATGTTGAAGAGCGGCAGCAGCCCCGCCGCGTGCCAGGTCGAGCCCGACGTGAGCTCGTCGCGCTCGAGGAGCAACGTGTCGGTCCAGCCGGCCCGGGCGAGCGCATAGGCGATCCCGACGCCGACCGCGCCGCCGCCCACCACCACCGCGCGCACGTGGGTTCTCATGGGGCCTCTCTCCCTGGCGTCCTTCCCCTGTCTCTAACGGCGAGCCGCCGGGCGCAAGGCGGTCGGCCCGACCCTCCGCACGCCGATTGCGACGCGACCCCGGCGGAGCCGGCCCCGCGCCGGGAACCGAATCCGCGCCAGCGGGTTTCCACGAGGTGTCCCCGCGGCAGCGGCCGATGGGGACGATGGAAGGGAGAAAGCCATGAGGACGCTGGGATTGATCGCCGGCGCGGCCCTGCTGCTCGCCGCCTGCGGCGGCGCGCCGGGAAACGAGCCGCTCACGATCTCGGGTGTGAACGTGGAGGCCGACCTGCCGTCCGTCGGCAGTCCGCAGGCGGTGGCGTACTGGAAGAACCTGAGCCCGGATCTCGAGACCGCGATCGCGGCCCAGTTCGCCGGGTCCATCGACCCCACGGGCAAGACCATCAACGTCGACGTGGACGAGCTGTCCCTCGCGAGCCCGTTCGCGGCCGGCGCGACGGCCCAGACCGCGCAGCTCGCGGGCACGGTAACCCTCGTCAACCCCGACGGCACCAACGCCGCCGTCTACAACGTGACCGCAACCTCGGCGGACCTGGTGACCTACCTGCCGGCCGGCGAGAACATCGTCACCGTCGCGCCGACCAGCGCGGAGTACTACCGCGCCATCGTGCAGGCCTTCGCACGCGGCACCGCCGACACCCTGCGCGCGGCGACTTGACCCCGGCGCGCGTCCCGGCCAAGGGTCCGCGAGGATCCTGGCCGGAGGCGCCGCATGAACCCGCTCCTCGAAGACTGGACGGCTCCGTTCGGGATACCGCCCTTCGGCGACATCGCGACGGGGCATTTCGCCCCCGCCTTCGAGGAGGCCCTGCGCAACGCCCGGGCGAGCATCGACGCCATCGCCGGCGACCCCGAGGCGCCGACCTTTTCCAACACGATCGAGGCAATGGAGCGCGCCGAGCGGGGCCTCGACCGTCTCGCCGCGGTCTTCTTCAACGTCGCCGGCGCCGACACCCACGACGCGATCGAGGCGCTGCAGCGCGACCTGAGCCCCACGCTCGCCGCGCATCACGCCGAGACGATGATGAACCCCGCCCTCTTCGCCCGGATCGACGCCCTCCAAAGCCGGCGCGCCGATCTCGGCCTCACCCCCGAGCAGGACCGGGTCCTCACCCTCTATCACCGCATGTTCGTCCGCGCCGGCGCCACGCTCGCGCCGGCGGAGCGCGCGCGGCTGAAGGAGGTTCTCCAGCGCTTGGCGAGCCTCGGCACCGCCTTCGGCCAGAACGTCCTCGCCGACGAGCAGGCCTGGACGCTGCCCCTCGGCCCGGACGATCTCGTCGGCCTGCCGGACGATCTCGTCGCAGCGGCGGCCGCCGCCGCCACCGAGCGCGGGCTCGCGGGCCACGTGGTGACCCTGTCGCGCAGCCTCGTCGTCCCCTTCCTCCAGTCCTCGCCGCGGCGGGATCTCCGCGAGAAGGCCTTCCGCGCCTGGGTGGC
>DASSBX010000510.1:0-4949 GCA_035698305.1 Miltoncostaeaceae bacterium
GCCGGCGCTTGGGCCGGACACCGTGATGGAGGTGGCGTGGCCCTCCGGGTACATCTCCTCGGGGCCGGGCGCGAACACCAGCGCCACGCCGCGGCCCGCGGCCAGGGCCACGTCGCGGGCCTCCCGGCGGGGGTAGGTGGAGAGGTCCTCGCCCGCCGCGAACTGGGTGGGGTTCACGAAGAGCGTGACCACCACCGCGTACCCGTCCGCGCCCGCCCGGTCCATCAGGTCCAGGTGACCGTCGTGGAACGCGCCCATCGTCGGCACCACCGCGATGCGCCGGCCCTCGGCGCGGAGGGCGGCGACGGCGCGGCGCAACCCGCCGACCGTGCGTACGACCGGAACGGTGGGTGTCGGGGGGGATTCGGCGGGGATCGCGGACATGCGGGAACCGCCCCGCGCGGTCCGGACGAGGGCACGCCGCGACTGCGGTCTGCCCCGTCCGACGCCTCTGCTCCAACTCCCGCGGCGCGGGATGCCGGGCTGTGCGTGAGCGGCCCCGGGATCATACCGCCACCCGGGCGACCGCGTCGGGTGTCGTTCCGGCCGACCGCGGCGGTAGCCTGCCGACATGCCCGAAGCCGCCGACCGCGTGGCCGCGCTCGAGGCGTACCACCGCGACGAGGTCGCCGTGTGCACCCGCTGCGCGCTCAGCGGCACCCGCACGCAGGTCGTGGTGGGCGACGGCGCGCTCGACGCGGAGCTCATGTTCGTCGGGGAGGCCCCCGGCTACCACGAGGACCGCCAGGGCATCCCGTTCGTGGGACAGTCCGGGAGGCTCCTGACGACCCTCCTCGAGGGCATCGGGCTCCGGCGCGAGGACGTCTTCATCGCCAACGTCCTGAAATGCCGACCGCCGGGCAACCGCGATCCCGCACCGGCCGAGATCCGCGAGTGCGAGCCGCACCTGTTCCGCCAGATCTCCCTCATCCGGCCGCGGATGGTGTGCACCCTCGGCAACTTCGCCACCAAGCTGCTCTCCGGCCGCCCCGACGGCATCTCCCGCGTCCACGGGCACGAGCTGCCGATCGAGGTGGCCGGCCACCGGCTGCTGCTCTATCCGCTGTTCCACCCCGCCGCGGCCCTCTACACGCGGGCGATGCTCTCCACCCTGGAGCAGGACTTCGCCCGCATCCCCCCGCTGCTGCGCGGCGAGGCGCCCGCCCGCGCCGCGGGGGGCCCGGCGGCCCTCGCCCCCGCGCCGGAGGCCACGGCGCCACCGCCGCCACCCCATCCCGTCGTCGCCGCGGCCGCCCTCGAGCCCGCGCCGGCAGAGCAGCTCGGCCTCTTCTGACCGGCGAGCCGCTCAGCTTCGAGAGCGGGGGCCCCGACGCCACGGCCGAGCTCGGCGCCGCGGTGGCCGAGCTGCTGCGGCCCGGTGACCTCGTGCTGCTGCGCGGCGAGCTGGGGGCGGGGAAGACCACCCTGGTGCGGGCGGCGGCGCGCGCGCTGGGGGTGGAGGGGCCGGTCACGAGCCCGACGTTCACCGTCGCCCAGCGCTACGCCGGGCGGGTGGAGGTGGCCCACGTGGACGCCTACCGGCTGGGCGGCCCGGACGACGAGGAGGCCGAGCTGCTGCGCGACGCCGTCGGCGCCGACGCGGTGGGCTTCGTCGAGTGGCCCGACGCCATCCTGCCGGCCCTCCCGGAGCCCCGTCTGGAGCTGGAGCTGCGGCACGGGGGCGGGGACCGCCGGCTGGTACTGTTGGCCACGAGGGACGCGGAACTCCGCGCCAGCCTCGGCCAGCGGATTGCCGACCTTCGCGCTCGACACCTCAACCGCGAGCCCGGCCCTCGCCCTCGTCGGTGACGACGGGCCGGTCGCCGAGCTCTGGCTGGCGCCCGAACCGGGTGCCGGGCGACGCGTGCTCGAGGCGGTCCACGGGCTCCTCGCGTCCGTCGGGGCCACCCCGCCCGACCTCGACGGCATCGTCGTGGGCGTCGGCCCGGGGGGGTTCACCGGCCTGCGGATCGGGCTGGCCACCGCCCTGGGCCTGGGCCAGGCGCTGGGCATCCCGGTGACCGGGGCGTCGTCGCTCGAGGCGCTCGCGCTCGGCGTCGCCGAGGTCGCGCCCCCGGGCGCCCTCGTGGTGCCGGTGCTGGACGCGCGCCGGCGCGAGCTGTTCGCCGCCGCGTACCGCTCCGCCGCCGGCGACGCCCTCGAGGAGCTCGCCGCGCCCCAGGCGATCGCGCCGGGGGATCTCGCCGACCTGCTGGACGGCCTCGGAGAGCCCGCCTGGATCGGCGGCGACGGCGTCCCCGCGGCGGGCGGCGCGCTGGATGGGCCCGGCCGCACGCTGCTGGCGCCCGGCGCGCGCGCGTCGCGCGTGTCGGCGGCCGCGCTGGTGGCCCGGGTCCGCGCGGGGGCCGGGGTGCCCGCCAGGCCCGTGTACGCCCGCCTGCCCGACGCGGAGGTCAACCGCCGCGCCCGTGAGGGGGCGCGGCCGTGATGGCCCGCGGCCGCCGCGCCCCGGCCGAGCCGGTCACGAGGATCCGGCCGATGAAGACGTCCGACGTGCCGCAGGTGGTGGCGATCGAGGCCGCCAGCTCGGCGACGCCGTGGACGCGCGCCATGTTCATGTCCGAGCTCGGCCGCCCGGGCACCATCGACCTGGTCGCCCACCGGGCGGGCGACGTGCTCGGGTACATCATGGTGTCGCGCTACGCCGACGTCTGGCACGTCCTCAACGTGGTGGTGCGCGAGGCGCACCGCGACCAGGGCATCGGCGCCCAGCTCCTGGACGCGCTGTTCGAGCGGGCCTCATCCAAGCCCCACCTGGGGTTCACGCTCGAGGTGCGGGTGTCGAATGCTCGCGCCATCCACCTGTACCGGCGCAAGGGGTTCCTGGACCACGGCATCCGTCCCGGCTACTACTCCGACAATGGCGAGGACGCGATGATCATGTGGCGCAGCGGAGCCCCCGAGGCCGCATGACCGGCCCCATCCTCGCCATCGAGACCTCGTGCGACGAGACCGCCGCCGCCGTCGTCGCCGGCCGGGAGATCCTGTCGAGCGTCGTCGCCTCCCAGGCCGAGCTGCACGCCCCATACGGCGGGGTGGTCCCCGAGGTCGCCGCGCGGCACCACCTGGGGACCGTGAACGGCGTGGTGGACGAGGCCCTCGACCGGGCGGGGCTGCCGCTGGACGGGGTCGCGGCGGTCGCGGTGACCCAGCGGCCCGGCCTGATCGGGGCGCTCCTGATCGGGGTGGCCACCGCCAAGGCGATCGCCTACGCGGCGCGAAAGCCCCTGATCATGGTCGACCACCTCCACGGGCACATCGCCGCGAGCTGGCTGGCGCCGGTGTCGCTCGACCCGCCGTTCGTGAGCCTGGTGGCCTCCGGCGGCCACACGCGCCTGGACCTCGTGACCGACCTGCGCGACCCCCGGCTGCTCGGCCAGACGATCGACGACGCGGCGGGCGAGGCGATCGACAAGGGCGCCCGGCTGCTCGGCCTGGGCTACCCCGGCGGCCCCGCGCTGGAGCGGCTGGCGTCGACCGGGTCGCACGCCGCCCACGAGTTCCCGGTGGGGCTGCGCGGCGCGACGCGCGACTTCTCGTACGCCGGCGTGAAGACCGCGCTGCTCTACGCGGTGCGCGAGCGCGACGCCCCGCCCACCGGGCAGGAGCGCGCCGACCTCGCCGCCTCCTACCAGGAGGCGGTGCTGCGGCCGCTTGCCGACCGGTTGATCTCCGCGGCGGTCGACGAGGGCGTGCCGGCCGTCGCCCTGGGCGGCGGCGTCGCGGCCAACGGGCGCCTGCGGGAGCTGGTGGGGGAGGGCGCCGACCGCCACGGGCTGCGCCTGGCGGTCCCGGACCGCAGCCTCTGCACGGACAACGCCGCCATGATCGGCGCCGCCGCCCAGTTCACCGAGGCCGTGCCCTGGCCGGACTACCTGGGCCTGGACGCCGTCGCCACGGCGCCGCCCGGGGGGATCGCGGCGTGAGGCCGGTCCGGCGGGCGGCGCTCGCCCTCGCCGGCGCGGCCGCTCTGGCGGCCCCGGCCGCGGCGGCCGCGCAGGGCACCGCCCCGGCCGCCCCCGCCCCCGCCGGGACCGCCGACGCCGTCGCCGCCCGCGACGCCGCACTGGACGCGGCCCTGGCGTGGCGCGACGTGCTCGGCGCCAGCCGGGCGCCCGCCCTCCCGGCGCCGGGCGACACCCGCGCCGTGATCCTGCTGCTGCGCGACCCGCCGGCGGCCGCCGCCGACCCCGCCGACCGCGCCGCCGCCGCGAGGGCCGTGACGGAACAGCAGGACGCGCTGGAGCCCGTGCTCGCCGACCTCGGCGCGACGATCACGTTCCGCTACCGGGTGCTGGTCGACGCCGTCGCCGTCAGCGTGCCCGCCGCACGGGTGGAGGCCCTCGGCGCCCTCGCCGAGGTCGCCGCGGTCGTGCCGGTCGGCTACCTGTCGCCCGCCCAGGCGGCGCCGTCCGCGCCGACCTCGGCGCCGTCCGGGGCCCGCGGCGCGCCGCCGGTGGCGGGCCCGTCCGCGGGGCCCGCGCACATCGCGCTGATCGACGCGGGGGTGGACGCCTCGCACCCGTGGCTGGGGGGCGGCATCGGGCCGACGTTCCCCATCATCGGGGGCGCCGACCTGGTCGACGGCGACGCCGACCCGTCGCCCGGCGCCGGCGACCCGGCCCTGGAGGCGCACGGCACCCAGATGGCGAGCCTCGTGCTCCGCGACGCCGCCCTGCAGGGGCTGGAGCCCGCGGCCGTGCCACGACTCCTGGCCTACCGGGTGGTGGCCGGCGAGCCGGCCGGCGGCCGCGTGCAGGCGCTGGCGCGGACCGACCGCGTGCTCGCCGCCCTGGAGCGAGCCGTCGACCCCGACGGCAACGGCGACCCGCGCGACCGGGCAGACGTGATCCTGCTGGGGGTGGCGGGCGCGTTCGACGGCGGGGGCGTCGACCCCGTCGCGCAGGCCCTGGCGGCCGCCGACCGGG
>DASSBX010000511.1:0-8068 GCA_035698305.1 Miltoncostaeaceae bacterium
GAAGCACGGGCGTTCCGAAGCACGGGCGTTCCGAAGCGTGGGCGTTCCGTAGCGCGGGCGTTCAGGCGCGCGGGCGTTCCGCGTTCGGGCGTTCCGGGGCGCGGCGTTTCGTGATCCGGGTTTTTCGAGAGCGCCGGTTGCGACTGATCCCGCCAGGCAGGGAGCCCTCTTGAGCGGGGCTCCCGGCTCGCTTCGCTCGCATTGGCCTGGCGGGAATTTCACGTGGTGTAGCGCTGGGGAGCGGTTGTGTCGTGCTGGTTGCGACTGTGGGCCTCGCGGGCGTCCCCCTCGTGCTGGGAAGGAAAGTACGCAATCGCTTGACGCGCCAAGCGGTGCGTACTAAAGTACGCGGCAGCTGCACACGACACCCCTCTCCAGGAGGCACCAGATGCCCTCGCCCGTGATCGACTACACCAAGAACGCCCAGGCCAAGACGCTCGACGCCATCGGCCAGAGCCAGGCCGCCGTCCTCGACGTCGTCGACACGTGGGCGAAGGCCGTCGAGGGCACGGTGCAGGACCTGCCGGCCGTCCCGGTCGCCACCTCGCTGCCCAGCGTGGAGGAGTTCATCTCCGTGCAGTTCGACTTCGCCGGCAAGGTGCTCGCCGCGCAGCGCGACTTCGCCGAGAAGCTGGTGAGGGCCTCCGCGCCGGCCATCAAGACCACCCCGGTCGACGTCCCGACGCCGGTGGTCCCGAAGAAGGCGTAACCCGCCTCCGGAACGCGCCCATGGCGCAGGACCCCTGGGGCGGACAGGTCGAGGCATTCGGCCAGTTCCTCCACGCTCAGCGCAAGCTCGCGAAGCTCTCGCTTCGCGAGCTTGCCGCCATGAGCGACATCTCGAACGCCTACCTCAGCCAGCTCGAGCGCGGCCTCCACCAGCCGTCGGTGCGGGTGATCACGCAGGTGGCGCAGGCGCTCGGGATCCCGCGGGAGACCCTCCTCGCGCAGGCCGGCCTCGGCGGCGCCGAGGCCCCCTCCGCGGAGGGACAGGGGACGTCCGGGATGGCCGAGGAGGCGATCCGGGCCGACCCGAGCCTGACCCCCGCCCAGCGCGAGGCGCTGCTGGCGGTGCTGCGCAGCTTCTCGGGCGACTGATCCCACCCGGCACCGACCGGGCGGGTTCACCGTCCCGGAGCTGCGCCCGGGCGGGCCGCCGGCTGCGCGGGCGCCGGCGGCCCGACCCCACCCCCGGCCGCCCCGCTAGTTGAAGGCCTGCCGCAGATCGTCGACGGTCGTGCTGTGCACCCGGTGGCCGTCGGCCCCGGCGTCGGCCTCCGACGCGGCGGGGACGCCGTCAGGGACGATCACCGCCGGGTCGATCCACAGCACCGCGTAGCCGGCGACGGCGCCCGCCCCGAACCCGGGGGCGAAGACGCGCATCCGCCGGTCGATGATGCCGTCGTCCACCGCGTCCCAGATCGCGATCGGGATGCTGGCGGCGGACACGTTGCCGACCCGGTCGATGTTGAAGTAGAGGCTGTCCTCGGGCACGCCGGCCTGGCCGGCGAGCTCCACCACCATCGTCCGGTTGGCCTGGTGGGGGACCACCAGGTCGATCGCATCGACCAGTGCCAGCTCCGGGTCGTCGGGGTGGGGCAGCGCGCGCAGCTCCCCCATCATCTGGATGAGGTACCGCTCCACCAGCGCCTTCACCTCGGGACCCCAGACGGTCACGTCGTTGTCGAAGTCGCGGTTCGGCCAGATGATCGAGTTGACCTGGCTGGCGGGGCCGCTCGCGTACGTCTGGAACACCTCGACGTCACCGGCCTCCCCATCCTCGGCCGGCGCGATCACCATCGCCGCCGCGCCGTCGCCGAAGATCATGCGCGACGGCCGGACGGTGCCGATCTTGTCCGAGAACTTCTCGGCGCACACCAGCAGCACGGGACGCCGGACGTCCTGCAGCAGCCGCACCGCCTCCCCGACGCCGTACGGGAAGCCGGCGCAGGCGGCCACCAGGTCGAACGAGGCGTGGGTCTGGTAGATGCCGAGCTGGCCGGAGATCCACGTGGCGACCGACGGCAGCAGCCGGGTGCTGGTGCACGAGCAGAAGATCACCGCGGCGATCTCCTCCGGACGGCGGCCCGACCCCTCGAGGGCCCGGGTGGCGGCGCGCAGGGCCAGCTCGTCCAGGTCGAGCTCGCTGTAGATCCTCGCCTCGATCCCGGTCTTCTCGCTGATGTCGTCCGCGGTCATGTGCGACCAGCTGAACGCCGTGTTGCGGATCAGGTCCTCGTTCTCGCAGATCAACTCGCCCTTCTGGACGGCGAGCGACTCGATGGCCGGCATGACGGCGAAGCGCTCGGCCACGATCACCGGCGGCACCGGCGCCGCGGGCTCGACGGGCCGCTCCGGCGCGCGCGAGCGCGGGCGGGCGTGGGCGCGGTCGGTGCGGGCGCGGCGGATGAAGTCGCTCACCTCGCGGGTGCGCGGGTGGAACACCACCACGAACTCGTCGGGGTCGATGTGGCGCAGCGGCTTCAGCCGCATCGCCTTCCGGTCCCACGGATACTGGTTGTGCATCACCATGGCCATGCGCATCAGGGCCTCGAGCTCGGGGTGCTCCTCCGAGCAGTCGAGGATCTCGTCGTAGCCGAAGACGGGGTAGTCGGGGTCGTACGACGACAGGCAGTACGTGTGCGCCATGTCGCCCGCGGCCAGCACCTCCTGCACCGTCAGCTTGATCGCCGACAGCTCCGACGCGTGGTGCAGCTTGTTGCGGTACACGTCGAAGACGACGTCGTGGATGCGGTCCTCGGCCTCCTGGTCGAACGCCGGCGGCAGGTTCGGGTAGGCGGCGGCGACGGCGGCCACCTTGCGCTCCCCGTTCCTCCAGGGCGACAGGATCGGGAGGTAGATGTCGTCGCGGTTGCGCGGGACGTCCCGCCACCTGGTGGGGCGCTTGTCGTACATCGTCATCGCGTACCGGTTCGCCCAGAACAGGTTGAGCGTGAGGTCGCGGAGCAGCTGGTACCGCGAGCGGTACGCGCCGGAGGAGGCCTTGGCCATGATGTCGTCGCCCGTCGGCGCCTTGGCCTCGAAGTCGCGCCGGACCACCGCGGACAGCTGCTCCTCGGTCTCGATCGCGCTGAAGTCGAGATCGGCGAGGAAGTTGGACGGGAAGACCAGTCGCCCGTGCCTGTTGATGACGAACGGCTTTCCCATCGGCATGCTCCCGTGCTGTCGAGGGCTTCCCCGCCGGTGACGCTAGCCCAGTCCGCCGGAGGGCGGTAGGGACGCCGACGCCATAGGTGCGGCCTGCCCCGTAGCTAACCCGCGGGCCGGGGGCTAGCGTCGGGCCGTGGACGCTCGGATCGCGATCGTGAACAGGGGCGAGCCGGCCCGCCGGCTCATCCACGCCGTCCGCGAGCTGAACCACGAGCGGGGCTGGAGCCTGCGCACGGTGGCGTTCCACACCGCCGAGGAGGCGCGCGCGACGTTCGTGCGCGAGGCCGACGAGTCGGTGGTGATCGGCCGCGGCGACGCCGGCAACCCATACATCGACCACGACGAGCTCGAGCGGGCGCTCCGCGCGTGCGGCGCCGACCTCGCCTGGGTGGGCTGGGGGTTCGTGGCCGAGGACCCGGCGTTCGCCGAGCTGTGCGAGCGGATCGGCGTCACGTTCGTCGGCCCGCCGCCCGAGGCCATGCGCCGCCTGGGCGACAAGATCGCGGCGAAGCTCCTGGCCGAGGAGGTCGGCGTCCCGGTGGCCGCCTGGAGCGGCGGGCCGGTCGCCACCGAGGAGGAGGCGCTCCGCCACGCCAGGACGATCGGCTTCCCGCTCATGATCAAGGCGGCGGCGGGCGGGGGCGGACGCGGCATCCGCGTCGTCGAGGACGCGGATGAGCTGCCGTCGGCGCTCCAGCGCGCCCGCGACGAGGCGCAGCGGGCGTTCGGCGACGCGAGCGTGCTGATCGAGCGCCTGGTGCGCAACGCGCGCCACGTCGAGGTGCAGGCCGTCGCCGACGGCCAGGGCGGCGGCTGGGCGGTCGGCGTGCGCGACTGCTCCGTGCAGCGGCGCAGCCAGAAGCTCATCGAGGAGTCGGCGTCGCCGGTGCTGCCGCCGGACCTGGAGGAGACGCTGCGGCGATCGTCGGTGGAGCTGCTGCTGGCGTCCGGCTACCGCAACGTCGCCACCGTCGAGTTCCTCTACCAGCCGGCCGAGCGGGCGCTGGCCTTCCTGGAGGTCAACACGCGCCTGCAGGTCGAGCACCCGGTCACCGAGGAGACGACCGGCCTGGACCTGGTGAAGCTCCAGCTCCACATCGCCACCGGCGGCCGCCTGGAGGGCGACCCCCCGCCGTCGCGCGGCCACGCGGTCGAGGCGCGCGTCAACGCCGAGGACCCCGAGCGCGGCTTCGCCCCGGCGCCGGGGACGGTCGAGCTGCTGGCCCTGCCCACCGGACCGGGGATCCGCGTCGACACGGGGGTCACCGAGGGCGACGTCATCCCCCCGCAGTACGACTCGATGATCGCGAAGGTCATCGCGTGGGGCGCCGACCGGGGCGAGGCGCTCGCCCGCCTGCGCCGCGCGGTGCGGGAGCTGCGGGTGGTGGTGCGCGGCGGCGCCACCAACCGCGCGTTCCTGATCGGCCTGCTGGGGCGCCCGGAGGTGCTCGACGGCACCGCCGACACCGGCTGGCTCGACCGGCTGGCGGCGGAGGGCGGTCTGCTGTCCGACGAGAACGCGGACGTCGCGATCATCGCCGCCGCCATCGACGCCGACGCCGCCGAGGAGGCCATCGAGCGCGGGCGCTTCTACGCCTCGGCCCGCCGCGGGCGACCGAAGACGGGCCACGAGATCCAGCGCACGATGGAGCTGCGCCACCGCGGCGAGTCGTACCGCCTGACGGTCGCGTGCACCGGGCCGAACCGCTACACGGTCACGGTCCCGGAGGGGCGCGTGGACGCGCGGGTCGAGCGCCTCGGGCGGTTCGAGTCGCGCCTGCGGGTGAACGGGCGCGAGCACCGCGTGCTCGCCGTCGCCCACCCTCCCGACCACCTGCTGGAGGTCGACGGCGTCGCCCACCGGGTGTCGCGCGACGAGGGCGGCCTCGTGCGCGCGCCCTCCCCGTCGCTGGTGGTCGCGGTCACCGCGGCGGTGGGCGACGAGGTCGCGGCGGGCGCGCCGGTCGTGGTGCTGGAGAGCATGAAGATGGAGACCACCGTCACCGCGCCGTTCGGGGGGGTCGTCACAGAGATCCTCGTGGCCGGCAACGTCCAGGTCGACGCCGGCGCGCCGCTGCTGCGGGTCGAGGCGACGCCGGAGGAGGAGGGCGTCGCCACGGATGGCCGCCGGGTCGTGTTCGACGTCGCGGGCGGTGGCGAGCACGACGACCCGCGCGAGCGGGCCGCGGCGATCCTGGACGGGATCCGGGCGCTGCTGCTCGGCTACGACGTGAGCGCCGCGGAGGCCCGCGAGCTGGTGGCGCGCCTGGAGCAGGTGCGCGACGCGCTCCCCGCCGAGGACCCGGCGCTGCTCGCCGGCGAGCTCGACGCACTGGGCGTGTTCGCCGACATGGCCGAGCTGTCCCGCGCGCGGCCCCCCGCGGGCGAGGAGGACGAGGAGACGGTGCACAGCCCGCGGGAGCAATTCCACGCGTGGCTGCGCTCCCTCGACGCCGACCGCGAGGGGGTGCCGCAGACGCTCCAGCGCTCCCTCGAGCGCGCGCTGCGCCACTACGGCGTCGAGGGCCTGGAGCGGACGCCGGAGCTCGCCGGGGCGGCGTACCGGATGTTCCTGGCGCAGGAGCGCATCGACGAGCAGTTCCCCGCGATCGCCGGGCTGCTCGACGGCCGCCTCCACGACGCCGACACCCTTCCGGCGCCGCAGCGCAAGGCGCTGCGCGAGACCCTCGACCGGCTGGTCGCCGCCACCGAGCTGCGCCACCCGCGGATCGGCG
This sequence comes from Miltoncostaeaceae bacterium, assembly GCA_035698305.1. Lineage (GTDB taxonomy): Bacteria > Actinomycetota > Thermoleophilia > Miltoncostaeales > Miltoncostaeaceae > Miltoncostaea. Next base: position 5,907 of record DASSBX010000511.1, read on the forward strand.
AGCTGGCCCGCAGCGCCCGCTACGCCGCGTTCGACCGTCCGTTGATCGCCGCGGCCCGCGAGCGCGCCCACCGCCGGGTGCGCACGCAGCTCGACCAGATCGCCGCGTCCCCGGACGACCCGGATGCCGGCGGCCTGGTCGACGAGGTGGTCGCCACGTCGCACCCGCTGCTGTCGCTCCTGGCGGAGCGGGCGGCGGAGGGGGCCACCGCGGGCGAGCCGATGCTCGAGATCCTGATCCGCCGCTACTACAAGATCCGCACCCTCCGCGACCTGCGGGTGGTGCGCCGCGGCGGCCGCGACGTGGCGACGGCGCGCTACAGCCGCACCGGGCGCGACGTGCGGCTCGTCGCCGCCCTTGGCAGGCTGGACGACATCGACGCCGCGCTCGCCACCGTCGGCGGGTTCCTGGCGGAGTGGGAGGGCGACGGCAGCGTCGCCGACCTCTACCTCACCGGCAGGGAGCCGGACGACCCGGACGCCGTGGCGGCCGACATCGAGGCGCGCGCCGCCGCCGCGCAGCTTCCCGGCAACCTGCGGCGCCTGGCCGTCGCGGTCGCGTACCCGGGGGGCCGGACGGCCCAGTTCACCTACCGCCCCGGCGAGGACGGACGCCTGGCCGAGGAGCGGGTGGTCCGCGGCCTCCACCCCATGATCGCCCGCCGGCTGCGCTTCTGGCGGCTGTCGCAGTTCCAGGTGGAGCGCGCGCCGTCGGCCGACGAGGACACGTACCTCTTCCACTGCACCGCGCCGGGCAACCCGAAGGACGAGCGCTTCATGGCCCTCGCAGAGGTCCGTGACATCACCCCGCTGCGCACCTCCGACGGCGCGCTGGTGGCGTTGCCCGAGGTGGAGCACATCCTGGCGGGGTGCCTCGAGGGCATCCGGCGCTGCCAGGCGGTGCGCCCGGCCCGCGGCCGCGCCGAGGCCAACCGGGTGCTGCTCTACATCTGGCCGACGGTCGACCTGCCCCTCCACGAGCTCACCGCCACCGCCGGGCGCCTGGCGCCCATGACCGTCGGGCTGGGGCTGGAGGAGGTGCTGCTCTGCTTCACGACCGCCGACGGCGTGAACGGCGACACCCACGAGATGGCGCTCCGGCTGGCCTACCAGCCCGGCGCCGGCGTGTCGGTGCGCCTCACCGACGCCCCCACCGAGCCGCTGTCGCCCGCCGACGACTACGCCGGGCGGGTGCTGGCGGCCCGCCGCCGCGGCACGGTGTACCCCTACGAGCTCACCCGGATGCTCGCGGGCCCCGGCGGCGAGTTCGCGGAGTACGACCTCGACGAGCAGGGCGGCCTGGTGCCGGTCGACCGGCCCCCCGGCGGCAACCGGGCCGGCATCGTCACGGGGCTGGTGCGCACCCTCACCGCCAAGCACCCCGAGGGCGTGATGCGCGTGTCGCTGCTCGGCGACCCCACCCGCTCGCTCGGGTCGGTCTCCGAGCCCGAGTGCACGCGCATCCTGGCGGCGATCGACCTGGCCGAGGGCCTCGCGATCCCGGTGGAGTGGTTCGCCATCTCCTCGGGCGCCAAGATCTCCCGCGACAGCGGCACCGAGAACATGGACTGGGTGTCGCGCGTGCTGCGCCGGATCATCACGTTCACCCAGGACGGCGGCGAGGTGAACATCGTGGTGGCCGGCATCAACGTCGGCGCCCAGCCGTACTGGAACGCCGAGGCCACCATGCTGATGCACACCAAGGGCATCCTGGTGATGACGCCCGACAGCGCCATGGTCCTCACCGGCAAGCAGGCGCTCGACTACTCCGGCGGCGTCTCGGCCGAGGACAACTTCGGCATCGGCGGCTACGACCGCATCATGGGCCCCAACGGGCAGGCCCAGTACTGGGCCCCGGACCTCGCCGGCGCCCGGGACGTGCTGATGGCGCACTACGCCCACAGCTACGTCGCCCCCGGTGAGCGCCACCCGCGGCGCGCCGAGAGCGGCGACCCGGCCGAGCGCGACGTGCGCGACTCGCCCCACTCGGGCCCGGGCACCACGTTCACGACGGTCGGCGAGATCTTCTCGGCCCAGGCCAACCCGGAGCGCAAGAAGGCGTTCGACGTCCGCTCGCTGATGAACGCCGTGATCGACGGGGACCAGCCGCCGCTCGAGCGGTGGGCGGAGATGGCCGACGCCGAGACGGCGGTGGTCTACGAC
>DASSBX010000512.1:0-2825 GCA_035698305.1 Miltoncostaeaceae bacterium
CCCCGCAGGTCGGTGGTGCCGTCGCCGCGCCGGTGCAGGCTCAGCCGGGTGGACTGCGCGGCCCGGCGCTCCTCCTCCTCCAGGCGGCGGCGTTCGTGGTCCTCGGCGACCTCGGGAGCCACCACCTCGAGGATCCTGCGAGCGAGGATCCGCAGCTTCGCGGCGTCGAAGTGCGCCGCCTCGGCGACCAGGTGCAGCTCGGCCTTGCCCACGATCGCCTCGTCCAGGTCGTCGGGCAGCTCCTCCAGCGCGGTGGCGATCGTGTGCGCCTGCTCGATGTTCACCGCCCCGGCCCAGACGGCGTCGGCGAGCCGGTGCCAGCGTGCCTCCAGGGCCTCGCCCAACCGCCCCAGCCGGACCGCGGCCCCCGGGGTCCTCCGTGTCTCGTGCGCCAGCCAGGCCGCGGCGGAGCGCGCGCCGGCGTCCAGCGCCACGTCGTCGGCGGCGGCGACCACCCGCAGCAGCAGCCCCTGGGCCCGGTTGATCACCGTGGACAGCTCGAGCATCGCGGCGGCCTTCGCCGCCGGCGTCATGTACAGCGGGTCCACCCCGGCCACCTCGTCCAACGCCCCCGCGATCGCGCCGGCGCAGGCCAGCACCGGGTGCGAGATCGAGCGGTCGTGGGGCTGGTCCATGACCCCACGCTAGCCGCGCCACTCTCTATTTTCGACCACGTGTTCGAGGCTGTGGAAAGCCCCCACAACGCGACATCTGTGGATGGAATGTGGCCCGCCGGCGGGCCAATGGCGCCCGCTTGGCCGCGAGCTTCGGGCCGGTCACACCTCAGGCGTCGGGGACCGTCGGTTGAAGTGCGCGGCGGCCTCGCAGCCCGAGGTGCGTCAGGTCCTCGCGCTCGTGCGGTGGCGCGGGCCGGTGGAACCGCTCCCGGATGCCGGCCGCTTCCTCGAACCGCGCGGTGGCGTCAGTTAGGTCACCGGCGGCCAGCGCCAGGCGGGCGAGGCCCTCGAGGGCGGACGCGGTCACGCCCGGCTCGCCCAGCCGCCGGCCCAGTGCCAGGGCCTCCTCGTAGCGGGCCGCGGCCGCGGCGGTGTCGCCGTCGGCTTCGTGGCAGCGTCCCAGCCCGGCCAGCGCGACGCCCTCGAGGACCGGGGTGCCGAGGTCGATGAAGCCGTCCACCGCGTGGGCGTAGTGCCGCCCGGCCTGCTCCCAGTCCCCGTCCACCTGGGCGAGCAGGCCGTACCCGTAGCCGGCGAGCACCTCCCCGGCCCCGTCGCCGACCTCGCGGGAGGCGGCGGCCGCCTCGTCGAAGAGCAGCCGTGCGGTCCCGCGGTCGCCCACGTGCACCTTCTCGACCGCCAGGTCGGCCATCGCCCACTGCGCGGTGTTCCACAACCCGGCGCCGCGGGCCACGTCGATCGCCTCCTCCAGGGCGCGGGCCCCCTCCTCGAACCGGCCGAACTGCCGCAGCCCCCAGCCGAGGTGGTACAGCGTGGCCGACAGGCCCCAGGCGTCGTCGAGCTGCCGGAAGGCGGCGGCGGTGGTGCGGCCGATGCGGACGGCGGCCTCGACGTCGCCGGTCTTCAGCGCGGTCTCCATCCGGACGAACCCGATGACGGCGGGCCCCCACGGGTCACCGTCGCGGTCGAACTGCTCCTGTGCCGCCGCCAGCAGCGCCTGCGACCGCTCCGGCTCCGCGCCGGTGACGCCCTCGACCGCCAGGAGGACGCGCGACAGCGCGGCGTGCCAGGTGTCGCCGAGCTGCTCGAAGAGGGCGAGGCTCTCCGCCGCGGCCTCGGCGCACCGCGGGTTCGGGTGGACCAGGCAGCCGCGGGGGCGCTCGACGACGGAGACCGCCTGCAGCGCCAGGGCCCGCGCCGCCGGCGACCCGTCCCGGCCGGCGACCAGCCGGGAGAGCACCTGGCGGCCCTCGAGGTGGCGGCCGAGGTGCCAGAACATCCCGAGGGAGCCCGCCATCCTCAGCGCGGCGTCGCGGTCGCCGTCGGGGCCGCCGAGGAACGCCAGGGCGGCGCGGATGTTGGGCTGCTCGTCGCGCAGCAGCCGCAGCGTCTGCCGCTGCTCGTGCCCGCGCAGCGCCACGTCGGCGCGCTCCACGAGGCTGCCGTAGTAGGCGGCGTGGCGGCGCGCCACCTCGACCTCCCGGCCGGACGCCCGGAGCTGCTCGGCGGCGTACTGCCGCAGCGTCTCGAGCATCCGGTAGCGGCTCGTGGCGCCGGGCTCGACGACGACCACGGACTGCTCGACGAGCCGGCCGACGGTGTCGAGGACCTCGCCGGGGCGTGCGCCCTCGTCCCCGACGACCTCCTCGGCCGACATCAGCGTCCACCCGCCCCGGAAGACCGAGAGCCGGTCGAACACCCGCTGCTCGGTCTCCGACAGCAGCTGGTAGCTCCAGTCGACGGTGGCGCGCAGGGTCCGCTGTCGCGCCTCGGCGGTGCGGGCGCCGGAGGTGAGCAGGCCGAACCGGTCCGCGAGCCGTTGGGAGACCTCGACCGGCGACAGCGTCGACACCCGGGCGGCGGCGAGCTCGAGGGCGAGCGGGATGCCGTCGAGCGACCGGGTGAGCGCACCGATCGCGGTGAGGCTCTCGGCATCGAACAGCAGCCCGGGGCGTACGGCGCGGGCCCGCTCGGCGAACAGCTGCGCCGCCGGGTAGCCGAGGACCTCCCCCGGCGCGGTGTCCTCCGGCGGCGTCTCCAGCGGGCCGACGGTGACCTGCACCTCGTCGGGCACGGCGAGCGCCTCGCGGCTGGTGGCGAGCACGGTGACGCCGGGACACCGGCCGAGGACGTCGTCGACGAGGGCGGCGGCGGCGTCGACGACGTGCTCGCAGTTGTCGACCAGCA
>DASSBX010000513.1:0-10414 GCA_035698305.1 Miltoncostaeaceae bacterium
CAAGGTGCTGTCGCCGCAGTTCATGGTGTGGCTGCTGCCCGTGGGGTTCGTCGTCGCGGGACGCTTCGGTCCCGCCACCGCGGTCGCGACCGCCGCGGCGATGCTGCTCACGTTCAGCTACTTCCCCCACCGGTACTGGGATCTGGTCGCCATGCACGACGGGCCCATCGCGCTCCTCGTGCTGCGCGACACCATGTTGATCGCCCTGCTGGCCTGCGCGTGGCCGCGGCCCGGCATCGCCGGGCGCCCGCTGGGGCGGGTGCTGGGCCGAGAACGCACCGACCCGCCGCGCGCGGAACAGGCGGTGCGGGCCCGCTACCTCATCGACTGAGGCCCACCGCCGCGCGGGCCGCCGGGAGGCCCGAGAGCCAGGGCGCCAGGGTGCCCGCCCGGCGCACCAGCCCCCGGGCCCGGTCCGGGTCGGTGGGGGCGATCCGGCCCGCGTCGGCCAGCAGGCGCTGCGCCGCGCGGGTCGACCAGCTCCGGACGGCGGCCTCCGAGCTGCGGTAGGGGATGACGGTCCGCATCTTCTCGGCCGCCGCGGCGTACCGTCCGTCGTTGCCGAGGGCGAGGGCCGCCCGGTAGCGGGCCTCGGCGGCGGCGACGCCCGCGTCGGAGACGGCGCCGGGGACGTCGGCGCCGCCCTGTGCGAGGCCCGCCAGGCCGGCCGCCGGGATGGCGCACATCGCGAGGGCGGCGGCCGTGAGCGCGACCCGGCGGCGCAGGCGCGGGACGGGCGCGGAACCGCGCGCCGGCGCAACGCGGAAGACCCCGTCGGGGGCGAGGGACGCCGCGAGGGCGTGATCGTCGGGGGAGGGGCGCCCCACGCGACCGATGATGGGCATCACCATGTGGATCGGCCTGCGACGCGCGGAGCTTGACCCCCTTCAGGGCCCTCTGCGCACCAGCGCCCGCACGCGCGGCAGGCTCGTGAGCCAGGGCGCGACCCGGGCGGCGTCGCGCACCAGGGCCCGCGCCCGCGCGGGGCGGCGCGTGCGGATGCGCCGGGCCTCGGCGAGCATCGCCTGGCCGGCCCGCACGGAGAAGCTGCGCGCCGCGGCCGGCGCGTTGCGGAACCCGCCCAGCGCCAGCATCGCCGCGCGCGCCTCCGGGAACCGCCCCTGCCGCCCCAGCCGCAGCGCCGCCCGGTACCGCGCGAGCCGGACCACCCCGACGATCCCCGGGCCCGCCGCCACCACCTCGGGGCCCGCGGCGGCGACCGCCGAGCCCGCCGCCGCCGCCGCCGCGCCGGCGGCCATGGGCGGGGGCCCGCCGCCGCCGGAGCGCACGAACGCGGAGGCCGCGACCGCCAGGAGCAGCGCGGCGGCAACGGCCACCGGCGCGGCCGTCCGCCACAGCGGCGACCCGGACGGGCGGACGGGCGGGCGGGCGCCGGCGGCGCGACGGGGTCCGGCGGGGGCGCCGGCGGCGCCGTCGCCGGCGGGGGCACGCGCTCGAACGCGTCCACCACCCGCACCCGTGCCGCCAGGTCCAGCCCGTCGATGGGCGGCTCCACCTGGAGGCCCAGCGCCTCGAGCTCCCCCGCGATGCGCTCGCGGGCGCGGGCGGTGAGCCGCGCCACGCCGAAGGCGTCGCGGAGCTCGCGGACCGTCATCTCGGCCGCCCCGCCACCCTCGTCGACCATCCGCCAGACGTCGGCCGGACCCACCCTCGCGTCCCCCCTGGAGCGGAGACCAGGTCCGGTGGTCTCGGTGTGCGGCCGCCAACGCTAGGCGGCGGGCGCCGCCGCGCCCACCCCCGTCCGTCGAGTTCGGGATGGGCCTTCGGCGGGGTCGGAGGTCGTCAGCCCGGCGCCTGGCCGCGCGCGGTGACCCACGCCTGGGCGAACAGCCCGCCGGGCAGCCGGCCCCACGCCCGCAGCGCCCCGGCCTCCGGGGTGTCGCCGAGCCGCTCCGCCAGGTAGTCGGCGATCGCGGTGCGGTCCTCGTACACCTCGTAGCGGGCCGACATCGCGACGCCGGCGAAGCCCGCGGCGGCCATGTGCCCGCCGAGCCGGCGGCCCGCGCGGACGTCGCCGCCGTTGGCCGCCTGCAGCCGCTCGTAGGCCGCGATCGCCGCGGCGGCCCCCGGGTCGTCGGGGGCGAGCACGAAGCCGCCCCAGTCGGGGCTGGTGGCCACCGCGACACCGCCGGGCCGAAGCACCCGCCGCACCTCGCGCAGCACCGCCACGGGATCGGCGACGTGCTCCAGCAGCGCGTGCGCGAACGCGGCGTCGAACGACGCGTCCGGCAGCGGCAGCGCTGCGGCGTCGGCCGCCAGCGCGCGCACGGGCACCCCGTCGGCGGCGGCGCGCTCGCGCGTCGTCGTCGCCTGGCCCGGGTCGGCGTCCACGGCGACCACCCGCCCCGGGGCCACCGCCCGCGCCAGGCCGACGGTGATCGTCCCCGGGCCGCAGCCCAGGTCCAGCAGATCCATGCCGGGCCGCAGCACCGCCAGCGCCTCGGGCGCGTGGGTCGCCGCCGTGCGACGCTCCATGAACGCCACCGCCCGCGGCGACCACCCGGGCGTGTACCGGGTCCCGCTCACCCCTCCACGGAGAAGGTGCGCACCGCCGTGGCGCGGCCGTCCGCGCCGGCGTCCACCACCGCGCCCTGCACCAGCAGGCCGCCCTCGGCCGGTTCGAAGCGGCCCGACGTCCCGGAGATGAAGCGGCGCAGGATCGTCTCGGTGCGGACCCCGATCACCGAGTCGTGCGGCCCCGTCATGCCGAGGTCGGTGACGTACGCCGTACCCCCGGCGAGCACCCGCGCGTCGGCCGTCTGGACGTGGGTGTGGGTGCCGACGACGGCGGTGACGCGGCCGTCGAGGTGGTGGGCCAGGGCGATCTTCTCGCTCGTGGCCTCCGCGTGGACGTCCACGAGCACCACGTCGGCGCCGCGGCGCGCCTCGGCGACCAGGTCGTCGATGATCGCGAACGGCGAGTGGGCCGCCGTCATGAACACCGACCCCATGATGTTGACGACGCTCACCGGGCCGGCGGCCGTCTCGACGGTGGTGACGCCCCGCCCCGGCGCCTTCGCGGCGATGTTCGCCGGTCGCAGCATCCGCGGCTCGGCCTCCAGCATGGGCAGGATCTCCGGCTTCTGGAGCGTGTGGTTGCCGCCCGTGAGCACGTCGACGCCCGCCTCCAGCAGCTCGGTGGCCTGGCGCGGCGAGGTGCCCGCGCCGCCGGCGGCGTTCTCGCAGTTGACCACCACCACGTCCGGCCGGTGCTCCTCGCGCAGCTCCGGCAGGCGCGCCAGCAGCGCCCGCATGCCGACCCCGCCCACCACGTCGCCGACGATCAGGGCCCGCATCCGACGCCCCCCATCAGAGGATCGGCGCCTCGGTGCGCACCAGCGACAGGTCGACGTGGTTGCCGGCGTCCGCGGTGAACCGCGAGATCTCCTGCTGGGCGACCCCGGAGAAGTCGCGGACGCGCCCGAGCTCCGTCACCCCGGCGCGCACCGGCGTGCCCACGCTCGGACGGACGCCGTCCGGCAGCTCGTCGAGGTGGGTCACCCGGAGCAGCAGGCCGCTCGCCGCGACCGACGGCGTGATCGTGACCTCGTAGCCCTCCACCTTCCCGAACAGCGCGTAGTCGCCGACGCCGGCGATCACCCCGTCCACCGGCGAGTAGACGGTGGTGCCGGCGGGCGCGCCCACGTCCAGGCCTGCGGTCGCGGGCCCGGCCCGACCCTCGCGCGGCGCCTGGTGGATGCGGACGCCGCCGGTCGCCTCCATCTCCACCCCGGAGGCGTCGTCGATCGGGTGGAACGCCATCGCGGTCACGCGCTCCGGGTCCACCGGGATGTGGACCCTGACCCCCTCCGCGGCGGCGATCACCAGCTCGGGGGGCCGCGCGCCCGACCCCAGCTCGGGCGACGGCACCGGCGACGCGAGCGGCCCGGTGGTGTCGGACTGATCGCCGCCCATCACGCCCAGCACCAGCGCGAGCACGGCGACGATCACGACGGGGATGGCGGCCGACACGATGGCACGCCGATCGCGCCGCAGAGTGGTCCGCCGCCGGGCCGAGCGCCGGGCGGAGAGCTGCTCCCGGGGGAGGGGGCACATGGCGCGGAGCGTAGCGGAGGGCCGTGCCCGCGAACACGGGCGCCGGGCCCATCCGCGACTATGATCGCCGCGATGAGCACAGCCGCCACCCCGGTGCTCGTCGCCCGCGCCCTGGCGCGCGGATACGGGGAGGTCCGGGCCCTCGACGGCGTCGACGTGGACCTCTCGGCGGGCGAGGCGGTCGCCCTGCTCGGCCCGAACGGCGCCGGCAAGACCACGCTGCTCACGATCCTCGCGGGCGTGGCGCGCAACGACGGCGGCACCGTCACGTGGGCGCAGGGGGCCCGCCCCCGCGTGGGCTGGGTGCCGCAGCGCCCGGCGCTCTACCCCCGGCTGTCGGCCCGCGAGAACCTGCGCCTGTTCGCGGCCCTGGAGGAGGCCGCCGAGCCCGACGCGCTCGCCGCGGAGCTCATCGGGCGGGCCGACCTGGCGGAGCACGCCGACCGCCCCGCCGCCACGCTGTCGACCGGCACGCTCCAGCGGCTGAACCTGGCGATCGCCCTCGCGGGCCGTCCGAGCGTGCTGCTGCTCGACGAGCCCACCGCCACCCTCAGCCCCGACCAGCGCCTGCGCCTCTGGGGGTGGCTCGACGAGCTGCGCGGCGGCGGGATGGCCCTCATGTTCTCCACCCAGTCGGTGGATGAGGCGTCGCGCCGCGGCGACCGCCTGGTGGTGCTGGGGGGCGGGCGGCTGCTGTTCGCCGGCACGGCCGCCGCCATGACCGCCGCCCACGGCGGCGGCGCGGGGGGCCCGGAGGCGGCCGAGCGGGCGTTCGTGCAGCTGGTGTCCGGCCGGGGGGAGGACGACGCCCGGTGAGGGCGGCCCTCCTGCTGCTGCGCAAGGACGCCGTGCTGCTGCGCCGGTCGCCGGCGCTCGTCCTGGTGCTGGTCGTCTACCCGATCCTCGTCGCGCTGCTGGTGGCGCTGGCGCTGCAGAGCGACGAGCGGCGCCCCGACGTGGCGGTGGTGAACCTCGACGCCTCCGGGCGGACGGTCGACGTGGGCGGCGACCGCCTGTCCATCGACGACTACATCGACCGGCTGTCCGAGGACGTGGACGTGCACCGGCTCGACGCCGGGCAGGCCGCCGACGCCCTGGACGCCGGGCGCGTGAGCGCGGTGCTGACGATCCCGGAGGGCTTCATCAGCGACCTGCAGTCGGGGGTGCGCCAGCCCGCGCTGCACCTGGCGACGAGCCCCCGCTCGCCGATCGAGGCGGACGCGATCAACCGGCGCCTCGAGGCCGCGGTGTACCGCCTGAACCAGCGGCTGGCCACCGGATACGTGGAGCAGGTGCTGGAGCTGGTGGACCTGGTGACCAACGGCGGCGAGATCGGGATCTTCGGCCGCAGCGGCGACGCCCTGGGGCTGAGGCGCAGCCGCGTCCTGGTCACCGACCTCCAGGCGCAGCTGCGCGACGCCGGCGACGCCGCCACGGCGGCCCAGCTCGAGCCGCTCGTCAACTTCATCGACGAGACGCAGCGCAACCTGGACCTGGCGAAGCCGGCCGCCAACGCGATCCGCGCCCCGATCGTGCTTGAGGTGACGGAGGGCGCCGAGGGCCGCGAGCCGCTGTCGGCGTTCGGGTTCGCCGGCGCGCTGCTCGTGAGCCTCGGGCTGGCCGGGACCCTCCTGGCGGCGGCGGCGATGTCGTCGGAGCGCGAGGACGGCGCCCTGGTGCGGCTGCGCCGCGGGCTCATCTCCGCGGGGGCGCTCGTGGGCGAGAAGATGGCGTTCACCGCCATCGCCTGCCTGGTCGTGGGGCTGGCGCTGCTCGGCGGCGTCGCCCTGTTCACCGACCTGACGGTGGGGCGCTGGGCGCTCTGGCCGGGGGTGCTGCTGCTGAGCGGCCTCGCGTTCGCGGCGTTCGGCGTGCTGGCCGGCGCCCTCGCGCGCGAGACCCGCAGCGCCCTGCTCATCGCCCTGATGGTGGCGCTGCCGCTGATGGCGCTGGGGCTGGTGCCCGGGTCGGAGGTCGCGGGCGCCATCTCCGCGATCGTCCCGTTCGGGCCGGCGTTCGACGCGTTCCAGACCCTGCTGGTGGAGCCCTCGATCGACGCGGGCGACCTGCTCGGCACCCTGGCGCGCCTCGCCCTGATCGCCGCGGTACTCGCGACGGCCGCGGCCGTCGCGGGGCGGCGCCGTCCCGCCGTCTAGCTCGCCGGGGCACCCAGCGGACGGGGGCGCACCGCCAGCGCCACCGCGAGCCGCCGCAGGTACGCGTCGGCCGGGATGCCGACCGCGCCGAACCGGCGGGTGTGCGACGACGTCATCTGGATGTCCCACAGGGCGAAGCCGGCGTCGGCCAGCAGGCGTGCCGCCCCCACCAGCGCGGCGTTGCCGGCGTCGGGCGCACGGTGGAACATCGTCTCGGACGTGAAGAGCCCGCCGAGGGCGACGCCGAAGAGCCCGCCCGCCAGCCGCGGCCCGTCCCACGCCTCCACGCTGTGGGCCCACCCGGCCCGGTGCAGGCGCACGTAGGCGGCGACCAGCCGCGGGGTGAGCCACATCCCCCCGGAGCGGGCGCCCGAGCACGCCTCCGCGACCTCCGCGAACGCGGCGTCGACCCGGATCGCGTAGGGCCGCGCCCGCAGCGCCCGCGCGACCGAGCGCGGCACCCGGAACCCCTCGATCGGCATCACGCCGCGCGGGTCGCAGGTGTAGAGCCCGACGGCCCCGCGGGCGCCCGCCTCGTCCATGGGGAACCCGCCCTCCGCGTAGGCGGCGAGGAGCGCGTCCGGGGCCAGGGACGGGTGGTCCACGCCGTCCCCGCCCCGCCCTACGGGACCCAGGTGTCCCCGGACGGGGTGATCACCAGCTCGTGGGTCCACCCGCGGGGCGTCTGGGAGGCGAGGTAGGCGACCGCCGCCGCCACGTCCTGAGTGGTGAGCGAGTCCTCCGGCGGGCGGCCCGCCATGGGGTTGCGGTCGGTCTGGATGATCCCGTCCGCCACCAGCAGCGCCACGTGCACGCCCTGCGGCCGCAGCTCGAGCGCCAGGGCGTGCGTCAGGGCGCGGGCGGCGAACTGGGCGGCCGCCCACGGGCCCCGCCCCGGCATCGCCCTGCGGGCCGACCCGCCGGAGACCTGAACGATCGTGCCCGTCCGATTGCGGGCCATCGCGGCCCCGGCGCCGCGCATGATCGCCCACGCCGCGGGCAGGAACCCGGCCATCCACGACTCCAGCCGGTCGGGCGGCGCCTCGGCGATCGGCCCGCCGCCGAACGAGTGGTCGCGCGGCACCGAGGTGGTCGCGTTGACCACCAGGTCCAGGCCGCCGAGGTCGCGCTCGGCACGGGCGAGGGCCTCGGCCACCACGTCCTGGTCGCCGGCGTCGCCGCGCACGGGCACGACGTCCGGGTGGGCGGCGCGGAGGGCGTCGAGCGTCGCCTCGCTGCGCGCCACCGCCACGACCCGCCACCCGGCGGCGGCGCGGTCGGCCACGACCGCCCGCCCGACGTTGCGGGCGCCGAACACGACGAGGACGGGTGGCCGGCTCATGGGGGCAGTCTGACAACAGGACCGCCAGGCCGGGACCCCTCGTGAGCGGGGGTGCCGGCTCGCTCCGCTCGCACCGGCCTGGCGGGCGGGGCCGCGGAGACCACTGGGGTAGACTCCCACGGGTGATCGAGGACACCCACACCGCCGCCGAGGCGCGCTTCCCGCGCGTGCGCATGCGCCGCCTGCGGAGCGGCCCGACGATCCGCCGGATGGTCCGCGAGACCCGCCTGTCGCCCGACCGGCTGGTGCTGCCGCTGTTCGCCATCGCCGGCCGCGACGCGAGCGTGCCGATCGACTCCCTGCCGGGCCACGCCCGCCTGTCGCCCGACCTGCTGGCCGCCGCCGCCCGCCGGGCGTACGGCCTCGGCGTCCCGGCGGTCCTGCTGTTCGGCGTGACCGACCAGAAGGACGCGGCGGCCAGCGCCGCCTACGAGACGGGCGGCGTGGTGCAGACCGCGGTCGCGGCGATCAAGGACGCGGTGCCGGAGATGGTGGTCGTCACCGACGTCTGCCTCTGCGGCTACACCGACCACGGCCACTGCGGCGTGCTCGCCGACGGCGAGGTCCACAACGACCTGAGCCTCGAGCTGCTCGCGCGCACCGCGGTGAGCCATGCGGAGGCCGGCGCCGACATCGTCGCCCCCAGCGACATGATGGACGGCCGGGTCGCGGCGATCCGCTCGGCGCTCGACGCCGAGGGCCACGAGGGCACGGCGATCATGGCCTACTCGGCCAAGTACGCCTCCGCCTTCTACGGCCCGTTCCGCGACGCCGCCGGGTCGGCCCCGGGCTTCGGCGACCGCCGCGGCTACCAGATGGACCCGGCGAACGGCCGCGAGGCGGTGCGCGAGACGCTCCTGGACGTGGCCGAGGGCGCGGACATGGTGATGGTGAAGCCCGCGGCCGCCTACCTCGACGTGATCGCCGCGGTGCGCTCCGCCACGACGCTCCCGCTCGCCGCGTACCACGTGAGCGGGGAATACGCGATGCTCAAGGCCGCCGCCGACCGCGGCTGGCTGGACGAGCGCGGGGCGGCCACCGAGGTGCTCACCGGCATCGCCCGCGCCGGCGCAGACCTGCTCATCACCTACTTCGCCGAGGACGCGGCGCGCTGGATCGCCGAGGAGGGCGCATGACCACCACCACCCCGGAGCGGGTGCACCACAAGCCCGACGAGGCCGACCGCGAGCTGCTCAACCAGCTCCAGGCGGGCCTGGCGTTCGTGCGCGAGCCGTTCGCCGAGATCGGGTCCCGAATCGGCATGGACGAGGAGGAGGTGCTGCGGCGCCTCGCCCTGCTGAAGCGCGCCGAGATCGTGCGCCAGCTCTCCGCGATCTTCGACACCCGCGCGCTCGGCTACCAGAGCAGCCTGGTGGCGGCCCGCTACAGCGACGACAGGCTCTTCGAGGGCGCCGCCATCATCGGCGGGCACCCGGGCGTGAGCCACAACTACCGCCGCACCCACGCGTTCAACCTCTGGTACACGCTGGCCGTCGAGCCCGACTCGCGGTTCGGGCTCGAGGAGACGATGGAGCGCCTCCACGCGGCGAGCGGCGCGGAGTCCACGCGCCTGCTGCCCACGCTCAAGCTCTACAAGATCAACGTCCAGCTCGACATGACCGGCACGCGCAAGGCCGACGAGAAGTCGGAGACGCCGAAGCCGCCGCCGACCCGCGGCGACGGGGTGCTCCCCACCGATGCCGACAAGCGCATGATCGAGGTGCTCCAGCGCGACCTCCCCATCGAGTCGCGGCCGTTCGACACGTGGGCCGCCCAGGCGGGCGTGACGACGCAGGAGCTGCTCGACCAGTGCCAGACGTTCGTCGACCGCTCCTACATGCGCCGGTTCGCCGCGGTGCTCAACCACCGCAAGGCCGGCTTCGGCGCCAACGGCATGGCCGTCTGGAAGGTGCCGGAGGAGGAGCTCGACGACCTGGGCCCGCGCATGGCCGCGTTCTCGGCGGTGTCGCACTGCTACAAGCGCCCGACGTACCCCGACTGGCCGTACAGCATCTTCACGATGGTGCACGCCCGCTCGAAGGAGGCCTGCGAGGAGGCGATCGCCGCCATCGCCGAGGACACCGGCATCACCGACCCGGACCGGCGCGCGGTGCTCTACTCCACCCTCGAGTTCAAGAAGATCCGGCTCATGTACTTCACGCCGGAGTACCGCGAATGGGAGGACCTCGCGCAGGCCGGGGCCCCCCTCCCGCGGTGGCGCAAGAGCTGAGCGCCGAGGGCGGCGGCACCCGCAGCGCCGAGCTCTTCGACCGGGCGCGGCGGGTCCTGGTGGGCGGGGTCAACTCGCCCGTGCGGGCGATGCGCGCCATCGGCCGCGACCCCCTGTTCATCGCCCGCGCCGAGGGCCCCCACGTCTGGGACGCCGACGGCAACCGGTACGTCGACCTGCTGTCGACCTGGGGGCCGGCGATCCTGGGCCACACCCCGCCGGCGGTGGTGCGCGCGCTGGAGCGGGCGATCCCCCTGGGCACCTCGTACGGGGCGCCGACCGAGCGCGAGGTGGTGTTCGCCGAGGCCGTGTGCGAGGCGGTGCCGTCGGTGGAGCGCCTGCGGATGACCTCGTCGGGCAGCGAGGCCGTGATGGGGGCGCTGCGCCTGGCCCGCGCGGCGACCGGACGCGACGTGATCGTGAAGGTCGCGGGCGGCTACCACGGCGCCATCGACGGGCTGCTGGCCGAGGCGGGCAGCGGCCTCACCACCCTCGGGGTGCCGTCGAGCCCGGGCGTGACGGCAGCGGCGACGGCGGCCACCCGGATCGTCCCCTACCACGACGCCGCGGCGGCGGCCGAGGCGCTGGCCGGCGCGGCGGCGATGATCG
>DASSBX010000514.1:0-4691 GCA_035698305.1 Miltoncostaeaceae bacterium
CACTCGGGCTACCCGGGCGGCATCCGCAGCCGGACCCTCGGTGAGCAGCTCGAGCGCCGCCCCGAGGAGGTGCTGCGCAAGGCCGTCCGCGGGATGCTCCCCAAGAACAGCCTCGGCCGCGCCCAGCTGATGAAGCTCAAGGTCTACGCGGGCGGCGAGCACCCGCACGCCGCGCAGCAGCCCCGGCCGCTGCGGCTCACCCGCGTCGCGGAGGTCACCGCATGAGCACCGAGACGACCGCGGGCGCCGCCCGCTACCGCGCCACCGGCAAGCGGAAGAGCGCCGTCGCGCGCGTCACCCTCACCCCCGGCTCCGGCGAGATCACCTGCAACGGCCGCCCGATCGACGAGTTCTTCGGCCGCAAGGTCCTGGTGACCGAGGCGCGCCAGCCCCTCACCGTGACGGGCACCGAGGGCCGCTTCGACGTGGTCGCCCTGCTGCACGGCGGCGGCGTCTCCGGGCAGGCCGGCGCGCTGCGGCACGGCATCGCCCGCGCCCTGACCGTCGCCGACGAGGCGCTGCGTCCCGACCTCAAGCGGGAGGGCTTCCTGACGCGCGACGCGCGCATCAAGGAGCGCAAGAAGGCCGGGCTCAAGGGCGCGCGCAAGCGCCCGCAGTTCTCGAAGCGGTAGTCGCCCCGACGGCTGGAGGCACCCCACCGCCCGCGCGGCGGCTCTTCGGCACCGACGGTGTCCGGGGGGTCGCCAACCGCGAGCTCACCCCGGAGCTCGCCCTGGCGCTGGGGCGCGCCCTGGGGGGCAGGCTGCCCGAGGGGGCCCGCGTGATGATCGGCCGCGACACGCGGCTGAGCGGCCCGATGCTCGAAGGCGCGCTGGCGTCGGGGCTCGCCAGCACCGGCGCGCACGCCGTGCTGCTGGGCGTCGTCCCAACGCCCGCGGTCGCCGAGCTGGTCGCGTCCTCGGACGCGGCGGCGGGCGCGGTGATCAGCGCCTCCCACAACCCGTTCCCGGACAACGGCATCAAGCTGTTCGGCCCGGACGGCTTCAAGCTCGCCGACGCGGAGGAGGCGGCCATCGAGGCCGCGATGGCGGGGGAGGGCGGCGACCGCCCCACTGCCGGCGCCCTCGGCACCATCGAGACGTGGCTCGGCGGCCGCGCGCAGTACGTCGACGCGATCGCGGAGCGCGCCGGGGTGGACCTGACCGGGATGCGGATCGTGGTCGACTGCGCCAACGGCGCCACCACCGTCACCGCCCCCGAGGTGCTGGTGCGGCTGGGGGCGACGCTCCGCTCCATCGGCGTCGAGCCCGACGGCGTGAACATCAACGACGGCTGCGGCTCCACCGACCTGGGCCTGCTGTCGGCCGCGGTCCTCGAGGCGGGCGCCGACCTGGGCCTCGCCTTCGACGGGGACGGCGACCGCGTGCTGGCGGTCGACGCGGCGGGCGACCCGGTCGACGGCGACCAGATCCTGGCGCTCTGCGCCGTCGCGAAGCGCGCGCGGGGCGAGCTGCCGGGCGATGCGGTGGTCACGACCACCATGACCAACCTCGGCTTCCGCCGAGCGATGGCGGCGGAGGGCATCGAGGTGCGGTGGACCGACGTCGGCGACCGCTACGTCATGCAGGAGATGCGCGGCAACGGCTTCGTCCTGGGGGGCGAGCAGAGCGGCCACCTCATCGACCTCTCCCACGGCCCGTCCGGGGACGGCCTGGCGGCGGGCCTGCACCTGCTGCGGGCGCTGCGCGAGCGGGGGGAGGACCTGCGGACGGCCGCGGCGATCGTGCAGCGTCTGCCGCAGCGGCTCGTGAACGTCACCGCCGGCCGCAAGCAGGACCTGCCGGACGCCGCCGGGGTGTGGGAGGCGGTGCGGCGCGCCGAGGCCGAGCTGGGCGAGGACGGGCGCGTGGTCGTCCGATCGTCGGGTACCGAGCCCCTCGTCCGGGTGATGGTCGAGGCTCCGACCGTCCAGTCTTGCGACCGCTGGTGTAGAGAGATCTCCCAGGCGGTGGAGCGCGAGCTCGGCGGGTCGCTACCGTAGGACGCCTCGCCGGGCGACAGCGACGGAAAGGGCACCTGCATGTGCGGGATCATCGGGTACGTCGGCGGGCGGCCCTGCCGTGAGCTCATCCTGACCGGGCTGGAGCGCCTGGAGTACCGCGGCTACGACTCCGCGGGCTTCGCGCTCCTCGCCGAGGGTCAGGGCATCGCGGAATCGGTCCGGGCCGTCGGCAACCTGTCCCACCTGCGCGACGCCGCGGGGGCCGAGGACGGCTCCGGGGCGACCGCCGGCCTGGGGCACACCCGCTGGGCCACGCACGGCCGCGTGACCACCGAGAACGCGCATCCGCACGTCAGCGCCGACGGCAGCGTCATCGTCGTGATGAACGGGATCATCGAGAACTACCTCGAGCTGCGGGGCGAGCTGCAGGACGTGGGCGTGGTGTTCCGCTCCGAGACCGACACCGAGGTCGTCCCCAACCTGATCGCCCGCGAGTACCGCGGCGACCTGGCGGCGGCGGTCCGCGAGGTGCTCCCGCGCCTGGGCGGCCACTTCGCCTTCGTGGTGGCCCACGTCGACGAGCCGGGCCGGCTGGTCGCCTCCCGCCGCGAGTGCCCGCTGGTGGTGGGCGTCGGAAAGGGCGAGCACTTCATCGCCTCGGCCATCCCCGCGTTCCTCGCCGAGACCCGCCGGGTCATCCTGATCGAGGACGACGAGGTGGTGAGCCTCGACGCCTCGGGCCACACGCTCTGGCAGGGCGCCGACGAGGTGGCCGCCCGCGACGCGCAGACGGTCGATTGGGACGAGGACGCCGCCGAGAAGGGCGGGTTCGAGACGTTCATGCTCAAGGAGATCCACGAGCAGCCGAGCGCCCTGTGGGACACCATCGGCGACCGCCTCCGACCCGACGGGTCGGTGGACCTGCTGGGGCTCGGGCTGGACGACGCCGCCCTGGCCCGGGTGGAGCGGATCCACATCGTCGCCTGCGGCACCTCGTACCACGCCGGCCTCGTGGGCCGGTACCTCATCGAGGACTGGGCCCGCGTGCCGGTCCACGTGGAGGTCGCCTCCGAGTACCGCTACCGGACCTGCCTCGCGGGCCCCGGCGACCTGGTGATCGGCATCACCCAGAGCGGCGAGACGGCCGACACCCTGGCCGCGATGCGCGTGGCGCGCGAGCGGGGCGCCCACGTGGTGGCCCTCACCAACATCATGGGCTCCCAGGCGACCCGCGACTCCGACGGCGTGCTCTACACGCGCGCCGGCCTGGAGATCGGCGTCGCGGCGACCAAGACGCACACCGCCCAGGTCATGGCCCTGTCGCTGCTGGCCCTCAAGCTCGGCCGGCTCAAGTGGGCGCTCACCTCGGCCGGCGCGCTGGACCTGGCCGACGAGCTGCGGCGGGTGCCGGAGGTGGTCCAGGCCTACCTCGAGTCGGCCGCGCCCGCGTCGGTGATGGCGACGGCCGCGACCTACGCCGAGAAGCCCTTCTTCCTGTACCTGGGCCGCCACGTCGGCGTGCCGGTGTGCTTCGAGGGCGCGCTGAAGCTGAAGGAGATCAGCTACATCCCGACCGAGGCGTACCCGGCGGGCGAGATGAAGCACGGCCCGATCGCGCTGCTGGAGGAGGGCTCCCCGGTGGTCGTGGTCGCCACCGACGGCCACGTGTTCGACAAGGTGGTCTCCAACATCCAGGAGGTCCGGGCGCGCGGCGCGCGGGTCATCGCGGTCGCCACCGAGGGCAACGAGGAGATCGGCAGGCACGCCGACGACGTGCTCTGGGCGCCGCGCACCCAGGCGCTGCTCTCCCCGATCGCGGCGGTCATCCCGCTGCAGATCTTCGCCTATGGGCTGGCGCGGGCCCGCGGCCTGAACGTTGATCAGCCGCGGAACCTCGCCAAGACTGTCACCGTCGAGTAGAGGCTGAGGGTAGGCTGTGGCGACCGCCGGTGTCGGCGTCGACGTGGTCGAGATCGACCGCTTCGCCGAGTCGCTGCGCCGGCGGCCGCGCCTGGCCGAGCGCTGCTTCACCGACGCCGAGCAGGCCTACTGCTCGCGCAAGCCGTTCCCGCCCCAGCACTACGCCGCCCGCTTCGCCGCGAAGGAGGCGGTGGGCAAGGCGCTCGGCATCGGCATGACCCGCTGGCGCGAGGTGGAGGTGGTCCGCGGTCGCGGCGCCCCGACCATCGCGCTGCACGGCAGGTACGCCGAGCGGGCGCGCGAGCTCGGCGTGACCGTCGTCCACGTGTCGCTCACCCACGGGCGCGACACCGCGATGGCCTTCGCGATCGCGGAGGCGCCCGGCTGATCTGGGAGGATGCGGCGTGGCCGTCGCCCAGCCCTCCTCGCCTCCGCCCGTCCCCGGCTGCACGCCGCTGTTCGACGCCCCGGGGATGCGCGACGCCGACCGCCGTGCGACGTCGGTCCACGCGATCCCCTCGATCCTGCTCATGGAGCGCGCGGGCTGGGCCGCCGCCGACCTGATCGCCGGATCGTGGCCGGACCGCCGGGCCGCGACGATCCTGGTGGGCACCGGGAACAACGGCGGTGACGGCATGGTCGTCGCCCGCCACCTCCTGGAGCGCGGCTGGCGGGTGCGGGTGCTCGCGCCGGGCGGGGCCCCGCCCCGGTCGCCGGACGCCGCCACCATGACGACGATCGCCTCGACCGTCGGCATCCGCGTCGAGCCCCTCGAGGCGGCGACGTCGCACGACGACGGGGTGGTGGT
>DASSBX010000515.1:0-6855 GCA_035698305.1 Miltoncostaeaceae bacterium
GCCATGGCCCATGCTAACCCCCGGCGGCCCCGGCGGCGGAGGGGTCGGGCGGCTCGCCGTGGCCGTAGTGCCGCGAGGCGGCCGGGTGCCGCGCCAGGATCGCCTCGACCTCGCGCTCCTCGTCGGGGGACAGCGGCGCGCCCGCCAGGGCGGCGTTGCGCTCGGCCTGCCGGGCGTCGCGGGCGCCGATGATCGCCGACGTCACCTCCGGGCGGCGCAGCACCCACGCCACCGCCAGCTCGGCGACGCCGCCGGGGCGCCCCGACGCGTCGGCCAGCCGCTCCAGCTCCCCCACCACCGCGATCCGCTCGGGGAACGCCTCGTCCGCGAACAGCTCGCTCCCGGCCCGCCAGTCGTTCTCGGGGAAGGTGGTCGACGCGTCCATCTTCCCGGTCAGCAGCCCGTGGGCGAGGGGCCCGTAGGCGATCACGCCGACGTCGTTCGCCGCGCACCACTCCAGCTCCCCGGCCTCGATGTCGCGGCGCATCAGGTGGTAGCCGGGCTGGTACGAGTCGATGGGCGCCACCGCGCCCGCCGCCTCGAGGTCGGGCAGGTGATAGTTGGAGACGCCGATCGCGCGGATCTTGCCGGCGTCGCGCAACTCCAGGAGCGCGCCGATCGTCTCCTCCGCCGGCACGCCACCGACCGGCCAGTGCACCTGGTACAGGTCGATGTGGTCCAGGCCGAGCGCCTGCAGGGAGCGGTCGCAGGCCATCCGCAGGTAGTCGGCGGAGGCCTCCCGCCAGATCCGGAACTGCGGCTCCAGCTCCCACGCGACGCCGCCCTTGGTCGCGACGATCACCTCGTCGCGCCGCTCGCGGACGGCCCGCCCCACGATCCGCTCCGCGCGCCCCTGGCCGTAGATGTCGGCCGTATCGATCCAGTTGACGCCGGCGTCGAGCGCCGCATGGCACGCCGCCAGCGACGCCTCGTCCTCAGCGCCGCCCCAGCGCCCCCCGAACACCCACGTGCCGAGCCCGATGACGCTCAGCTCGAGGTCGGTCCCGCCCAGTCGCCTCCGCTCCATGCGCCCCCCTCCGCCGTGGTCCCGGCGGACAGCCTAGTCCCCGGCGCCGCCAGGCCCTACTCGGGCGTCAGCGCCACCAGCAGGCCCCCGTCCTCGTCGTAGGCGGGGAAGAAGTCGGCGACCGCCGGGAGGTCCTCCTGCCCACCGGCGAAGCGGTACGTGCACGGCACGTTCAGCACCCGCACGCCCCACTCGAGGCTGCGCTCGGCCGGGTCGCCGCCGGCGAAGCCCCCCAGGCCGAGGCGGTCCATGACCTCGTGGCCGATCAGGTCGCCCTCGTCGAACCCGGTCACCGCGAACGACGAGTGGCCGGCGACGAGGATCCGGCGCTGCTGGTCGCACACGATCAGCGCGGTCTTGGGGCTGGCGTAGTAGTCCTCGAGCAACTCGAACGCGAAGCCGAAGCCGCAGCGGGAGCACCCGCGCGGCTGGTGACGGACGTTCCGTTCGGAACCGCTCTCCCGGTACGCGCAGCGGGGGCACAGGAACACGGGCACCGACCCATCGTAGCGGGGTGCCCGGTGCGCGCCCCCGCGCGTCAAGACGCCCCCTCCGGGTGCCGATGGAGGGGGCGCACCGCACGATCCGACGGAACGGATTCGATTGATCCCGGGCACGAACCGCCCGAGGTCCCGGCACGGACGCCGCACCGCCGAGGCCCTCGCCGCCATCGCCGCAATCGCCGTCCTCGCGGGCACCGCCGCGACCGCCGCGGCGGCCCCGACGCCGGCCCTCGCCGACCGCCTCGCCCAGGCCGCCGCGGCCGACCGGATCGCGGTGATCGCCACCTTCGCCGACCAGGTGCCCGCGGGCGCGCACGACGACCGGCCGGAGGCCCTGCTGCGCGCCCTGCGGCGCACGGCGGCGGGCGACGCGGCCCGCATCGCCGACGCCGTCGCCGGGCGGGTCCAGCCGTTCTGGCTCGTCAACGCCGCCGCGTTCACCGGGAGCCCGGCGGAGATCCGCGCCGTCGCCGCCGACCCCGCCGTCGCGACGGTCGACCTGGACACGCCGGTCAGCATCGCCGACGCCGGCACGACCGCCGCCCCCGTCCCCTTCCCGGACGCGGGCCGTGGCAACTGGGGCCTCGACGCGATCCGGGCGCCCGCCGCGTGGCAGACGTTCGGCGTCCGCGGCGACGGGGTGCTGATCGGCTCGATCGACACGGGCGTCGACGCCGGCGCGAAGGACCTGGCCGGCAAGGTCGCCGGCTGGCGCGACTTCGTCGGCGGCAGCCCCACCCCGCGGGACGACAACGGCCACGGCACCCACACCGCCGGCACGATGGTCGGCGGCGGCGCGGGCGGCGGGCCGATCGGCGTCGCGCCGGGCGCGAGGCTGCTGGTGGCGCGGGCGATGGGACCGAGCGGCTCGGGCACCGGCAGCGCGCTGCTGGCCGCCGCGCAGTGGATGACCGACCCCGACGGCGACCCCGCCACTGCTGACCAGCCCGCGGTCGTCAACAACTCGTGGTCGGCGTCGGCCGCCAACGACACGTGGTTCCGGCCGATGATCCGCCGCTGGCTCGAGCTGGGGATCGTCCCGGTGTTCGCCGCCGGCAACACGGGCCCGGGCGCCGGCAGCGTCGGCAGCCCCGCCGGCTACCCGGAGGCGGTCGCCGTCGGCGCGATCGACAGCGACGGCACGGTCCCGTCGTTCTCGGGTCGCGGCCCCGTCGTGTGGCAGGACGCCGACGGCCTGGGCCCCGCCGCCGGCACCGTCCTGCAGAAGCCCGACCTGGTCGCGCCGGGCGTCGGGATCACCTCGAGCGTCGGCACGGGCTACCTCGCATACTCCGGCACCTCCATGGCCGCCCCCCACGTGGCGGGCGTCGCGGCGCTGGTGCGCCAGCTCGACCCCGGCTTGGGTCCCGCCCAGGTGGCCGACATCCTGCGCGACACCGCCGTGGACGTCGGGGCCCCCGGCGTCGACGCCGCCTCCGGCGCCGGCCGGGTCGATGCCCTCCGGGCCCTGGAGCGCGCGGCGGGCCCCGCCCCGGACACCCGCTTCGCCGTCACCCCGCGGGCCCTGACCAACGCCCGGACGCTCGCCTACGAGGTGGCCCTCTCCGGCGGCGGCGTCCAGGTGCGCACCCGCATCGATGGGGGCGCGTGGAGCGCGCCGACCGCCGACACCTCCGTGCGCCTCGCCGTCCCGGAGGGCCGGCACGTGGTCGAGGCCCAGGCGATCGACGCGGCCGGCGCCGCCGACCCCTCCCCCGCCCGGCACGCCGTGAGGGTCGACCGCACCGCGCCACGGTTGCGGGTGGCGTGGACGCGCAAGGGCACCAAGGCGGTGTTCCGATCCTCCACCCGGGGCGCCGCCGGGCCGGTTCGATGGAGCTTCGGCGACGGCCGGACCGCCGTCGGCCGACGGGTCGTCCGCCGCTTCGCCGAGGGCCGCTCCCGCCGCGTCGTGGCCACCGTCAGCGACCGGGCCGGCAACCGGCGCTACGTCGTGCGGCGCTTCCGGCCGACCGCCGCCGGGGCCGTCCGGGCGCTGCGCGTGCCGCGGGTGGTGCGCCACGGCCGCGCCCTCCGCGTCTCGGGCAGGCTGGTGCGCCGCGCCTCGGTGACGGCGCTGCTGCGCCCCGTGCACCCCAGGGCCGCCCAGTCGTCGGCACCCGCGGCCGCGTTCGCCCGCGAGGTCGTGGGGTCGCCCGTCGCGAAGGGCAAGGTCGCCCGCCGCGGGCCCGCCCGCTTCCGCCTGGCCGTCCGCGGCCGCGGGTTGCGTCCCGGCACCTACCGGCTGGAGGTCCGCGCCGCCGAGGCGGGGACGACCCTGGGGCGCCTGACGATCGTCCGCCGCGTGACGATCCGCTGACCGGCGGCCCCCCGCTGCCCTAAGGTTCTCCACCGTTGTCCTGGTTCGAGGCGATCGTGCTCGGCATCGCGCAGGGGCTCACCGAGTTCCTGCCGATCTCCAGCACCGCACATCTGCGCATCGTGCCCGCCTTCGCCGGCTGGGAGGACCCGGGGGCGCTGTTCACGGCCGTCATCCAGCTGGGGACGATGGTCGCGGTCGTCATCTACTTCTGGCACGACCTGGTGCGGATCACCCGCACGTGGGTGTCGAGCCTGCGCCGGCCGGAGCTGCGCGGCGAGCTCGACGCCCGGATGGGCTGGTACGTGATCCTCGCCACCATCCCGATCGGGGTCTTCGGCCTCATCTTCAAGGACCAGATCGAGAACGGCGCCCGCAACCTCTACCTGATCGGCACCGTGCTGATCCTGCTGGGGCTGATCCTGGCGGTGGCCGACCGCGTGGGGGCGCGCGTCCGCGGCGTCGAGGCGGTGACGCGCACCGACGCGATCTGGGTGGGCCTCGCCCAGGCGCTCGCCCTGATCCCCGGCACGTCGCGGTCGGGCGCGACGATCACCGCCGGCCTGTTCCTGGGGCTCAAGCGCGAGGCGGCCGCCCGCTTCTCGTTCCTGCTGTCGATCCCGGCGATCGTGCTGTCGGGGCTCTACGGCCTGACGGAGCTGATCGCCGGCGACGACGACGTCAACTTCGGCGCCCTCGTGCTGGCGACGGTCGTGGCCTTCGTCTTCGGCTACGTGTCGATCGCGTTCCTGCTGCGCTGGCTCACGAGCCACTCGATGATGATCTTCGTGATCTACCGGGTGGTGCTCGGGGCGGTCGTGCTGGCGCTCGCGGGCGCCGGCACCATCAGCTGACGAAGGTCAGCGGGCGGGCCCCTCCACCACCTCGAACTCGTCCGTGAGGTCGACGAGCTCCAGCACCCGCCTGACCGGCTCCGACGGCCGCGCGATGGCGAAGCCGCGGCCCCCGTCCTGGCAGCGCCGGCGCGCCTCGAGCAGCGACCGCAGGCCGGAGCTGTCCATGAAGCCGACCGACCCCAGGTCCACCACCACGGGCTCGTCGCCCGGGCCCGGCAGGGCCTCCAGCAGGCGCGGCGCGCCCACGAGGTCGAGCTCTCCCTCGGCGACGACGACGACCGACCCGGCGAGTCGCTCCGCCCGGGCACGGAAGTTGGCGGCGCTGTCCTCGCTCATTCGCCGGTGAAGGCTAGCAGGGGCGCCCGCATCGTTTGCTCGCCCTGGGCGTCGGGCATAGTGCGGGATGGTCACCGTCCATCGCGAGGTCGTGCCCCTGACCCCCGGCCGCACACTCGACGCCGCCGAGCGCGAGCGTCTCATCGTCGAGCACCTCCCGCTGGTGCGCGGCCTGGCGCGCCGGTACGCCGATCGCGGCGAGCCCCTCGACGATCTGGTGCAGGTGGGGACCATCGGCCTCATCAAGGCGATCGACCGCTTCGAGCCGGAGCGCGGCTTCAAGCTCGCCAGCTTCGCGACGCCCACCATCCTCGGGGAGATCCGCCGCCACTTCCGCGACCGCTCCTGGACGGTCCGCGTGCCGCGCGGCATCCAGGAGGCCCGGGCGCAGATCTCCCACGCCGTCGGCGTCTTCTCGGCCGAGAACGGCCGCAGCCCGTCCGTGCGGGAGATCGCCAGGGAGACCGGCCTGCCCCTGGACGACGTGCTCGACGCCCTCGCCGCCGGCAGCGCGCAGCGGCCGGCCCCCCTCGCCTCCGGGAGCGGCGACGCGGAGGAGGACGTCGGCGTCTCGGTGGGCGTCGACGAGCAGGGCTACGCGGCCGCGGAGGCCCGCGCGACGATCGACGCCGGCCTCTCCGAGCTCCCCGCCCGCGAGCGGGTGATCCTGCACCTGCGCTTCGAGGAGGGCCTCACCCAGTCCCAGATCGCCGAGCGCGTCGGCATCTCGCAGATGCACGTCTCGCGGCTCATCCGGCGCGCGCTGGAGACGCTGCGTGAAAACGCCGGCGACCCCGACCCGAGGCCGGACGACGCGCCAGGCCGCCGGTGACCAGGGACGTTTTGGCGAATCGAGGCCCGGGCATCGCCGGGGTATGTCACCGGTCGGCGACGCAGAACGCGGAGGGGTACACGTGGCTACACTCCCGCCCGGGATGACCCTCGAGCGCCCGGACGTCGAGCTGGCGATGCCTGCCGAACCCGACAGCGTCGCCATGGCGCGTCAGATGGTGCGCGGGATCATCGACCGCCTCGGGTGGAGCGACGAGAGCCGCACCGACATCTCCATCGCCGTCACCGAGGCCTGCACCAACGCCGTGCTGCACGCGTACCCGGACGCGACCGGCGACTACGAGGTGTTCGCGTGGGCGGAGCCCGAGAAGCTGGTGGTGGCGGTCCGCGACCACGGCCGGGGCATCTCCCCGCGCGTCCCGTCGCCGTCGGCGGGGCTGGGGCTCGGCATGCCGCTCATGCTCGCGATCGCCGACGAGGTCAACTTCACGAGCGAGGGCGGCGTCACCGAGGTTCGCATGAGCTTCACGCCGGACAGCCGCCGGGAGGACGAGTGACCCGGGCGTCCGCGGGGCGCCTCACGATGCGCGCGGAGGACCTGCGCGAGCCGGTCCTGGAGCGCGTGGTCGCCGCCCTCGCGGCGCGGGTCGATCTGCCGCTCGACCGGCTGTCCGACGCCCAGCTGGCCAGCTCCGTGCTGATCCGCGGGGCGAACCGCCACGCCGTGGACGGCGTGGTGCGGGTGGAGCTCGACGTGGAGGACGGCGCCGTCGGCCTGTCCGTGGGGCCCCTGCCGGCGGGGAAGGGAAGCCAGATCGTGTCGGAGGACACGCCGGGGGTCGGCCCGGTGCTGGAGCGCCTGGTCGACGGGTGGAGCGTCGAGCCGATCGACGGCGCAACCGAGCGTCTGCGCCTGCGCATCGGCGCCCCCTAGTGCTCCGTCCCAATAGTCTCGTGTAGATAGAAGAGACTTCGGGTACGTTGGTCGCCATGGGGCGGGCGGCGGTGGCGGTGGAGCTC
>DASSBX010000516.1:0-6014 GCA_035698305.1 Miltoncostaeaceae bacterium
GCCCGAGGCGCTGGTGGAGGCCGTCGAGCAGGCCGGATACGGCGCGCGCCTGCCGGCGCCCGCCGCGGCGGCGGCGCCGGAGCCCGGGCACGCCGGGGCGGACCCCGCGGCGTCGCTGCGCACCCGGTTCCTGGTGTCGGCGGCGCTCACGGTGCCGGTGGTGCTGATGTCGATGATCCCGGCGCTCCAGTTCGACAACTGGCAGTGGGTGGCGCTGCAGCTCGCGACCCCCGTGGTCGTCTGGGGCGGCTGGCCGTTCCACCGGGCGGCGTGGACGAACCTGCGCCACGGCGCGGCGACGATGGACACGCTCGTGTCGATCGGGACGCTCGCCGCGTGGGGCTGGTCGGTGGTGGCGCTGCTGTGGCTCGGCGCCGGCGACCCTGACATGCGCATGCCGTTCGAGTGGGTGATCGACCCCGGCGCGGGCGCCGATCACATCTACCTGGAGGTGGCGACCGTCGTCACCACCTTCCTGCTCGCGGGCCGCTGGTTCGAGGCCCGCGCGAAGCGGCGCGCCGGCGCGGCCCTGCGCGCGCTGCTGGAGCTGGGGGCGAAGGAGGCGTCGGTGCTGGGCGACGATGGGAGCGAGCGCCGCGTCGCCGCCGACGACGTGGCCGTGGGTGACCGGCTGGTCGTGCGCCCCGGCGAGCGGATCGCCAGCGACGGCGTGGTGGAGGAGGGGTCCTCGGCGGTCGACGCGTCCCTGCTCACGGGCGAGAGCCTGCCCGTCGAGGTGCGGCCCGGCGACGAGGTGGCGGGCGGCACCGTCAACGCCGGCGGGCGGCTGGTGATCCGGGCCACCCGCGTTGGCGGCGACACCGCCCTCGCCCGCATCGGGCGCCTGGTGACCGAGGCGCAGTCGGGCAAGGCGCCCGTGCAGCGGCTGGCCGACCGCATCTCGGGGTGGTTCGTGCCGGCGGTCCTGGCGCTGGCGGCGATGACGCTCGGCTTCTGGCTGGCCAACGGCGCCGGTGCCACGTTCGCGTTCACCGCGGCCGTGGCCGTGCTCATCATCGCCTGCCCGTGCGCGCTCGGCCTCGCCACGCCCACCGCCCTGCTGGTGGGCACCGGCCGCGGGGCGCAGCTCGGCATCCTGATCCGGGGACCCGAGGTGCTGGAGTCGACGCGGCGCGTCGACACGGTGCTGCTCGACAAGACGGGCACCGTCACGTCCGGCGAGATGGCCCTGGCCGACGTGGTGCCCGCCGACGGCGAGGACGCCGCCGAGCTGCTGCGGCTGGCGGGCGCGCTCGAGGACGGCTCGGAGCACCCGATCGCCCGCGCGATCGCCCGCGCCGCCCGGGAGCGCCTCGGGACGCTGCCGGCCGTGGACGGCTTCGCGAGCCGGCCGGGGATGGGCGTCGAGGGGGTCGTCGAGGGGCATGTGATGGTGGCGGGCCGGCCGTCGCTGCTGGCCGACTGGGGACTCGTTGCGGACGGCGACCTGGCCGTCGTGATCGACCGGGCCCGCGCCGCGGGGGGCACCGCCGTGGCGGTGGCGTGGGACGGCCGCCTGCGCGGGGTGCTGGTCGTGGCCGACACGGTGAAGCCCACCAGCGCCGAGGCGGTGCGCCTGCTGCGCGGCCTGGGGCTGCGGCCGGTGCTGCTGACCGGCGACGCCGCGGCCACCGCCCGCGCCGTCGCCGCGGAGGTCGGGATCGACGAGGTGATCGCCGAGGTGATGCCCGACGGGAAGGCGGCCGTGGTGCGCCGCCTGCAGGAGGAGGGCCGCGTCGTGGCGATGGTCGGCGACGGGGTCAACGACGCGCCCGCCCTCGCCCAGTCGGACCTGGGGGTGGCGATGGGCACCGGCACCGACGTGGCGATCGAGGCGGCCGACCTGACCCTGGTGTCGGGCGACCTCCGCGGCGCCGCCAACGCGATCCGCCTGTCGCGGCGGACGCTCGGCACCATCACGGGCAACCTGGCGTGGGCCTTCGGCTACAACGTCGCCGCGATCCCGCTGGCGATGACGGGCTACCTGAACCCGGTGATCGCCGGCGCGGCCATGGCGCTGTCGAGCGTGCTGGTGGTGGCGAACTCCCTGCGCCTGCGGCGATTCCGGCGGTCCGCCGGCGCGGGCTGACCGCGGGCCCGCCGCCGCCCCCGGGGCGCCGCGGGCGGGACGGGGGTCGCGGGGGGCTCACGCGGGTACATGGCCTTCCGGCCCGCCCGTACACCCGGACAAGGGAGCCCCCATGATCGGACCCATCATCGCCGCGGTCGTGATCGTCGCGCTCGCGGTGATCCTGGGGCTCGTCGCCCACCCGCTGTTCTTCTTCCTGCTGGTGCTGCTCCTGCTGCTGCTCTTCTTCCGCTGACCCGTCCGGCCTCAGCCGTCGGCGGGGCGCCGCAGGCGCACCAGGCGGTGGTCGGCGGTGAAGAGGCGCCGCACCAGGCCCTCGGCCACCACGGCGGTCGCGGTCGCCGCCGAGCCGAGCACGAGGTACATCACCACCACCTGCACCAGCACCGCGTCCAGCGGCTCCACGCCGGCCAGGATCAGCCCGGTCATCGCGCCGGGCAGGAACACGATGCCGACGGCCTTCGTCGTCTCGATCTGGGGCACCAGCGCCGCGCGCAGCGCGGTCCGCACGAACGGCCGGGCCGCCTGCCGGCCGGGCTGGCCGAGCGCGAGACGCGCCTCGACCTCCAGGCGCCGGTCGCGCAGCTCCTCCACGATCCGCCGCGCCGCCAGCACCGTCGCGGCCATCGAGTTGCCGATCACCAGCCCGGCGATCGGCACCAGGGTGCGGCCCTCCAGCGGGAAGATCCCGAACCCGAACACCGTGCCGAGCGCCACCACCCCGGTGGCCGCGAACGCGACCGCCGCCAGGCCCAGCAGGCCGGGGACCTCCGGCGCCCGGCGGCGGGCGACGTCGGCGGAGAAGACCACCATCGCCGCCACCCACAGCCACGAGAGCGCCAGCGGGCTGTCGGGGTCGATCACCGCCGCCAGCGCGACGCCCACGATCAGCAGCTGGACGAGGGCCCGCGCCGACGCCCAGACCAGGCTGCGCTCCAGCCCCAGCCCGCCCCGCAGCGACAGCAGCACCGCGACGGCCACCAGGAGCAGGGATGCGGCGACCCCGAGGGCGCCGACGTCACCCTGGGCCACGGCCCGTCGCCGGCGCGTACGACACGACGCGCCCGTCGTCCATCCGCACCACCGCGTCGGCGATCCGGGCCGCCTGGGCCAGGTCGTGCGTGACCCACAGCACCGGGACGCCCGCGTCGCACAACTCGCGGGCCAGGCGCTCCAGCCCGGACCGGGCGGCCTCGTCGAGCGCCGATGTGGGCTCGTCCATGAGCAGCACCTCCGGTCCGGCCATCAGCGTCCGCGCCAGGCAGGCCCGCTGCGACTCGCCGCCCGACAGCTCGGACGCCTGGCGGTCGAGGAACCCGGCGGCCAGCCGGGCGCGCCCGAGGGCCGCCGCCATCGCCCCCTCCCCCGCGTCCGGGGCGGCGACGCGCAGGTTGTCGCGCACCGTGCCGCCGAAGGGGGTGGGCTGCTGGAACACCATCCCGACCCGGCGCCGGTGCGCGAGCGGGTCGACCCCGGCGAGGTCGGCGCCCCGGAAGCGGACCGTCCCGGCGGACGGCGCCTCCAGCCGGTTGCACAGCCGCAACAGCGTCGACTTGCCCGATCCGGAGGGGCCGAGCACGACGGTGACGCCCCCGTCCGGCACCTCCAGGTCGACGCCCCGCAGGACGGGCCCGTGCGGCGCCACGACCTCGACCGCGTCGAAGGTGAACAGCGGCGGTGTCCGGGGCACGGAGGCATGATCGCAACTCCGCGTGCTGAGCTAACCTCGCCGGGATGCGTCGACCCCGTCTGACCCCCCTCCGGGCCGCCGCCGCTGCGACCCTCACGGCGCTCGTCGCGCCCGCGTCGGCCGTCGCGCTGGCCGGTGGTGGCAGCGGCGGATTCGGCGGCGGCGGCGGGGGCGGGGGCGGCTTCGGCGGCGGCGGGGGCGACGGCGGATTCAGTGGCGGCGGCGGCGGATTCGGCGGCGGGGGGGCGACGGCCAGCCCCGGCGCGTCGATCGTGATCCTCGCGATCCTGCTGATCATCATCGTCGCGTCGGTGCTGGCGTCCCGTCGCAAGGCGATCGACGGGACCTGGACGAAGGCGGGGGCGCGCAAGCGCGACGCCGAGACGGCGAAGGCCCGCGAGCGCCGCGCGGGGCAGATCGCCGAGGCGGCGTTCGTCGCCGCCGAGGACGACCCGGACTTCGCGAGGGACGTGGTGGTGCCGCAGGCCGAGCAGCTGTTCCGGGACATCCAGACGGCGTGGGACGACCGTGACATCGCCGCGCTCGAGCGGATCGTCAGCCCGGAGCTGATGGTGGAGTGGCGGCGGCGCCTCGACGACTTCGCCGCCAAGGGCTGGCACAACCGGGTGGTGGTGCGCGAGAACCACGCGGAGTATGTGGGCATGACGAACCTGCCCGCCGAGGAGGACGACCGCGTCGTGGTGCGCGTGTCGGCCGTCGTCGACGACTGGGTGGTGGACCGCAGCGGCGCCCGCATGCACCACACCGGCAACCAGTCGAGCGAGACGTGGGTGCGCGAGTACTGGACGCTGGTGATGCGCGACGGTCGCTGGACGCTCGGCTCGATCGAGCAGGACCGCGAGGGCGAGCACCAGCTCACCGCCCCGCTCATCGCCGAGCGCGGCGACGACGTGGCCGGGATGCGCGACGAGACGATGGTGGAGCAGGCCGTCGCCGACCGCGCGAACGGCGACCTGGCGGCGCTGACGCCGCTCGACTTCCCGGAGGACGCGGCCGCGGCGGCGCGCGAGATGGCGCTGGTGGACCAGCGCTTCGAGCCGGACGTGATCGAGGTGGCGGTGCGCCGGGCCGTCGCCGCCTGGGCGGAGGCGATCGACGGGGAGGACGACGCCCTGCTGTCGATCTCCGACCCCGCCGTGGTGAGCGAGCTGCTGTACCACGGCGACGCGAGCGGCCGCACCCGCGTGGTCGTCCGCGGGCCCACCCTGAAGGCCCTGCACGTCCTCGCGCTCGACACGCGCGCCACCCCGCCGCGGGTGGCGGTGTCGGCGGACGTGGAGGGCGCCCGCTACATCGAGGACCGCGACACCACCACGGTGCTCCAGGGCGACCCGAAGAACCGCCAGACGTTCACCCTGCGGCTGGACCTGGCGCTCGGTGACGACCCGCTCAACCCCTGGCGCCTGGTGCCGCCGGAGCGCGTACCCGGGGCGTAGGTTCCGGTCCCGTGGCGAGCGAGGAGGCACGATGGACGACCAGAGCGTGAGCGACCGCATCGAGGCGCTCGTCAGCGAGGAGCACCGCCTGCTGGAGGGCGACCTCACCGCACCCGGGCACCGGGAGCGCCTGGAGGCGGTGCGGGTGGAGCTCGACCGCTACTGGGATCTGCTGCGTCAGCGGCGCGGCCACGAGGAGTTCGGCCTCGACCCGGACGCCACCAGCCTGCGCGACGCGGACACCGTGGAGGGCTACGAGAGCTGAGCCGCCGGCGGCGGCGCTTGCCCGGGGGGCTACACTCAACGGGTCGGGTTGCGACGGAGCAGCCCATTGCAGAGCACGACGAGGGGGGCCGCGGCGGTGAGCCGGCGGCCCCTTCGTCGTTGCGGGGGGGTGCGCGATGTCGAAGGCATTCGTCAACGAGGACACGAGCCAGGACCTGGGGACGGGCAGGCTGCCGGTGCGGCCGGCCGAGCCGCAGCCGATCACCCCGCGCGGGCTGGCCGAGCTGCGCGAGGAGCTCGAGGGCCTGGACGGCTCCAGCCGCCGGGCCCACGTGATCGAGCGCATCCTCGAGACGGTGGAGGTCCGCGAGCCGGAGCTCGACGGCGACGGGGAGGCCGGCTTCGGCTGCGCCGTGCACGTCGAGCGGGTCGGGGGGAGGCGCCGTTCCTACGAGCTGGTCGGGCCGGACGAGGCCGACCCGCGCGCCGGGCGCATCAGCATCGCCGCGCCGCTCGGCGAGGCGCTCGAGGGGCGACGCGCCGGCGACGTGGT
>DASSBX010000517.1:0-3223 GCA_035698305.1 Miltoncostaeaceae bacterium
CACACGCCCGAGTTCGCGTTCGAGCGCGACCCGGGCAACGTGGGGCGGGCCGTCCGCGACCTCGGCATCACCTACCCGGTCGCGCTCGACCCCGACTTCGCCACCTGGGACGCCTTCGGCACCCGGTACTGGCCGACGACGTACCTCATCGACCGGGACGGCCACGTGCGCGACCTGCACATCGGCGAGGGCGACGAGGCGGGCACGGAGCGGATCGTCCGGCGGCTGCTCGCCGTGCCGGCGGACGC
Source organism: Miltoncostaeaceae bacterium (assembly GCA_035698305.1). Taxonomy (GTDB): domain Bacteria; phylum Actinomycetota; class Thermoleophilia; order Miltoncostaeales; family Miltoncostaeaceae; genus Miltoncostaea. The sequence continues at coordinate 249 of DASSBX010000517.1, forward strand.
GCCGCCGTCGGCGGGGCGCGCCGTCCCGCCCCCGCCGCCCCGCTCGGGCATGACGCCCGAGACGTGGCTCGGCACCGCCCGCGACCCCCTGCCCGGCCGGGTGCGCCTGCTCGGCGACTGGCGGCGCGGCGCCCAGGGCGTCCAGGCCGGCCGCGGCGCCGCGATCGACCTGCGCTTCCACGCCCGCTCGGTGAACCTGGTCCTGGACGGCAACGGCGCGCGCCGCGTCATCGGCGTTCATTTGAACGACACCCCCGCGTCCGATCGGACGCGCGTCGCCGTCCGGGAGGCCCGCCTCTACCGGCTGGTGACGCTGCCGCGGGCGCGGGACGGGCGCCTGCGGGTGACGCTCCCGCCGGGGACGCGGGCCTTCGCGTTCACGTTCGGCTGATCCGCTCCCGGTCGACGAGCTCCATCAGCAGCAGGTCGCGCCACGCGCCGTCGTCGTCGCGCCAGGCGGCGTGCAGGGTGCCGACCGGCGCGAAGCCCACCTTCTCGTACGCCCGGATGGCCGCCGCGTTGTCCACCGCCGGGTCGATCGTGACGCGGTGGTGGCCGCGGTCGTCGAGGAGGTGCCGCACCAGCAGGCGGATCGCGGCGGTGCCGTGGCCGCGGCCCGTCACGCCCGGGTCGAGGAAGACGTCGATGGTGGCGTGGCGGAACGCCGGGTCGTGCTCCTCGTAGAACTGGATGAGGCCCGCCACCGCGCCGTCGACGAGGATCGTGAACCTGGTGGCCTCGTCGTCGTCGAAGGGGAACCCGTCGGGCGGGGCGCCCCACCAGGCCCGCACCGCCGGCGCCCCGTGGATGGCGAGGAGGGCGTCCGCGTCGCCGCGCGCCATGGGGCGCAGCGCGACTGGCCCGTCGCGCATCAGCTCAGCAGGCCCTGCGCCGTCTCGCAGAAGGCCACGACGAGGTCGACGGCGGCGTCCAGGTCGTCCGGGTGGCACGACTCCACGACCTGGTGGACGTACCGGGTGGGGATCGACACGCAGCCGGCCACCGCCCCCTCGCCGGACAGCGACAGCTCGCGCGTGTCGGTGCTCCCCGACGGCAGCACCTCCAGCTGGGTCGCGATGCCCCGCTCCTCGCCCACCGCCAGCAGGTGGTCGACGACCGCGCGGGGGACGATCGTGCCGCCGTCGTACACCTTGATCGCCGCGCCGCCGCCGACGGTGGTGACCCGCTCGTGCGGCGTGATGCCGGGACCGTCGTTGGCGAGGGTGATGTCGATCGCGAGGCCGATCTGCGGCCGGATCCGCGCCGTCGCCACCCGGGCGCCGCGCAGCCCCACCTCCTCCTGCACGCTCGCCACGGCGACCACCTCGCACTCGTGGTCGCCGAGCGCCTTCATCGCCTGGATCATCACGTAGAGGCCGGCGCGGTTGTCGAGGCTCTTGCAGGTGACCAGGTCGCCCAGGCGCGCCAGCGCCCGCTCGCGCGTCACGACGTCGCCGGGGCGCACCAGCTCCCGCACCCGGTCGGCGGGCAGCCCCACGTCGACGTAGTAGTCCTCGAGCTTGGGCGCCCGCTTCTTCTCCTCGTCGGTCATCAGGTGGACGGCCTTGCCGCCCAGCACGCCGAGCAGGTCCTCGCGCCCGTGCACGACGACGCGCTGGGCGGTGAGCGTCTTCGGGTCGAATCCGCCGAGCGGGATGAGGCGCAGGAAGCCGCCGTCCTCGACGTGGGTGACCATGAAGCCGATCTCGTCCATGTGGGCGGCGAGCATCAGGCGCGGCCCGCCCGTCCCGGCGCGGCGGGCGACGAGGCTGCCGAGCGGGTCCTCCTCGACCGCGTCGGCGACCGGCGCCAGCTCGGCGCGCACGACGTCGCGGATCCGCTCCTCGCGGCCGGGGGCGCCCGGCGTCTCGCACAGCCGGGTGAGGAGGTCGACGTCCACGGTCGCGGGAATCTACGCGAGTCTCACGCCGGCGTCAGCGGGTCGCCGACGCGGATGGTGCCCCCCTCGATCACGTCGGCGCGGAGCCCGCCCCGGTGGACGAGCGGGCGCAGCACCCCGCCGCCGTTCAGGCGGTTGAGGTGGGAGCACGGCTCGCACCGCCGCCGTCCGCGGCAGCGCGCCCCGCCGAGGGTGAACTCGCGGCCGATGAGGGCGTCGAGGTCGGTGCCCCGGACGACGACGTTGCGGCGGTGATCGAGCACGCCGCCGAAGCCGTCCACCACGGCGGCGTCGATGAGCGTCAGGGCGCTGCCCGGCCGGCCCGAGGCGAACGTCCCGGCGCCGTCGGCGTAGCGGTCGCCGCGCAGCCCCCTCCCGGCGACGGCGACGGCCTCGTCGACCAGCGTCACCGGCCGCTCGGCCGACGGGGCCAGCACGAGCGCCTCGACGCGGCCGGCGGGGACGTCGGCGGCGGCGCGCCGGGGCCAGGCGGCCAGGTCGAGGGGGGCGAGGATGAAGCCGCCGATGATCTCCTCGGTGGTGTCGCCGGGGTCCCAGATCGCGCCGGGCGGCACGCCGAACATCACCGCGGCGCGCAGGCCGCCGCCGTCGCGCGCCGGGCGGCGCGCGATCCACTCCCCCGGCCACGCGAAGCTGGCGGCGTCCTCGACCGGCCCGAGCCCGAGCCCGCGCTCGGCGAGCCACGCGCGCTGCTCCTCGGGGTCGAGGGGGACGTCGCCCGCCACCACGCCGGCGATCTGCGCGATGCAGAACACGAGCGAGGCCCGCCCCGGGTCGTGATGACCGAAGGTCACGGCGTCAGTAGACCAGCGCCACCGTCACGAAGTACGCGGCGACCGCGCCGAACAGCAGCGCGTCGAAGCGGTCGAGCACCCCGCCGTGCTCGGGGATCAGCGATCCCATGTCCTTGACCCCGAAGCTCCGCTTGAGCAGCGATTCGGAAAGGTCGCCGAGCAGGCTGACGATGCCGATCACCACGCCCAGCATCGCCGAGTCCCACAGGCCGCCGAAGGGGGTGAGGTCCAACACGAAGTGGTTGAGCACGACCGACGCG
>DASSBX010000518.1:0-6596 GCA_035698305.1 Miltoncostaeaceae bacterium
GGGTTATGAGCCCGACGAGCTACCAGACTGCTCCACCCCGCGGCGGAGTGATCATTGTAGGACGATCCGGCCTCAGGTCAAGCTGAGGCGTGGGCCGGGGCGGTCCTCCGGATGGTCGCGCCGACCTCCGTCCAGCCCGGCCTGCGGACGCGGGCGTAGACGCCGAAGAGGTTCTCCCGCTCGCGGGCGAGCGCTGCGAGGACCCGGTTGTCGCGCTCGAGCGTGTCCGGGTCGAACGTCGTCACCGCGCAGCGCTCGGTGGGGGACACCACCTCGAGCACGGGTCCCCCGTCGCCCAGCTCGAGCAGGGCGCCGATCCAGCCCGACTCGGCGAACGCCTCCGACCGTTCCAGCTCCACCACCACGTTCGGGCGGAACCGGCGGACGTCGACCTCGTCGTCGCCGAGCCAGGCGCCGGCGGCGGCGAGGGACGACGTGCTCAGCAGGTGGATGGGCGCCGCGTCGTGGACGCCCACCGCGCTTCGGATCATCCCGACGGGGCGGCCGACCACCTCGGAGAGCTCCCGCGCCAAGCCGGGGTCGTCCGGGTCGAGCTCCATGCCGGAGGGGGTGGTGACGCTGACGTCCTCCGCCGCCTCGCCGTCCCCGTAGCGGGCGGCGAAGCCGAGCAGCGCGTGCGCGCGGCGGGCGCTGAGCGGCGTGCCGTCCTCGTCGCGGACGGCGTGGCGGCGGTCGCCCAGGAGGCCGAACGGCCCCACGAACGCCCGGCGCACCCGCTCGCCGCCGAACGACTTGACCGGGAAGCGCCAGACGTCCGAGACGATCCCCGCGACCGTCCCGGTCACCTCAGCGGGTGACGGCGAGGACGATTACGACGATCAGCAGGATCGCCAGCCCCGCGTAGACGTACCGCAGCACCCTCTGGCGCAGCGCGCGGGTGTCGGCGGCGATCCGGTGCCGCGCCTCCTCCAGCTTCGCCGGGTCCCGCTCGGGCTCCGGCCACTCGTCCTCGTCGTCGTAGGCCATGGGCCGAGCGTACCGCGGCACGCCCGGCCCGTGACCGGCAGCTACGACGCGCAGGCCGGCAGACCCAGCCTGGTCGCGACGACGTTCACCTCGTCGAACGGGTCCTCGTTGCGCTGGAAGAACTCGCCGGCGGGCGTCGCCCGCATCTCCGACAGCACCTCGCGCGCCGCGGCGACCATCGCGTCGACGTCGGCCCGGATCTCGTCCGGCGGCTCCAGGGCGGCGATCCCGTCGACGGTGCCCTGCGTCTCGTCGACGATGGTCTCGTAGAACCGCTCCCCCCCGGCGCCCGACGGCGGCCCGGAAGTGTCGGCGGGGACGGCCGCCTCGATCCGCGCGGTGCCGTCGGCGCAGATCTGGTTGGCCTGGGCGACGAACTCCTCGCGGGACAGGGAGGCGTCGTCGCCGCCGCCGCAGCCCGCGAGCCCGCCGGCGGCGACCGCCGCCGCGCACGCGAGGGCCGCGAGGAACGTGCGTGAGCGGCCCATCACCGGACGCCCGTCGCGTAGGGGCCGAGCCCGTTGAGGCGGTTCATCGCGTCGCTGCGGGTCACGAGGGCCCGGAACCAGTCCGGGATGTCCGCGCACGCTCCGCCCGACGCGTAGCGCCCCAGGCCGTACCGCCGGTTCAGCGCGTCGCTGCGCGCCAGCAGCCCCAGCTCCCACGGCTCCGCGCCCGGCGGCATGTCCACCGAGGTGATTCCCAGCACGCAGCTCGGGTCGATGTCGATCGGCTGCGTCGCCGCCGTCGCGCCGGACTGTCCCGCGGCGATGCCGACGCCGAGTGCGGCGGCGATCACCACGCCCGCGAGGCCCGCCATCACGCGCGTCCCGTTGATGCCCATCGCGCCTGTCCTCCTGGTCCGCCGGGGCGCATTCGGCTCCGGTCGCGAAGTAGGCTCAGCGCGGCCGGTCGGAGGTCGGTCAGGACCGGTCAGGCGCCGGTAAGGGGGCGCGGACGTGGACTTCCAGATCCTCGGTGCCATGCGGGTTCTCGGCGATGACGGCGCCGAGGTGCGCATCCCCGCGGGGCGGGAGCGGTCGCTGCTCGCGCTGCTGCTGGTGGAGCGGGGACGGGTGGTCACCGTCGATCGGATCGTCGACGCGCTGTGGGGCGCCGCGCCGCCCGGCACCGCCGCCAAGGCCGTGCAGGGGTACGTGTCGCACCTGCGCCGGATCGTCCCCGGGGCGATCGTCACCCGGGGCCGCGGGTACGCCCTGGAGGCGCCCGACGACGCCGTCGATGCGGCCCGGTTCGAGCGGCTCGCCGCCGACGGCCGGCACCGCCTGGACGAGGACGACGCCGCCGGCGCCGCCACGGCCCTGGACGAGGCCCTCAGGATGTGGCGCGGCCCGGCGCTGGCCGATGCCGCCTACGACGAGTTCGCCCAGGACGAGATCCGCCGCCTCGAGGAGGGGCGGCTCGCCGCGAGGGAGGACCGCGCGGAGGCCCTGCTGCGCACCGGCCGCAGCGCTGGCCTGGCAGCTGAGCTCGACGGGCTCGTCGCCGTCCACCCCCTGCGCGAGCGGCTCCGCTCCCTGGCGATGCTCGCGATGTACCGCGACGGCCGCCAGGCCGACGCCCTCGATCTCTACGAGCGGGGGCGCCGCACGCTGGCCGCCGAGCTGGGGGTCGACCCCGGCCCCGAGCTGGCGAGAGCCCACCGCGCGATCCTGAACCAGGATCCGGCGCTCGGCGGCCCCGCCCGTGAGGCCCCCGCCGCGCCGCCCCACGGGGCGCCGCCCATCCACGATCCGCGGGTGCGCCGCCGGCGCACGTTCGTGCTCGTCGGCGCGGCCGTCGCGCTGGTGGTGGCGGCGGTGGCTGCGCTGGCCCTGACGCGCGACTCCGGCGACGGCGGCATCGCGGTGCGCCTCCCCGCCGTGGTGGTGATCGACCCGGCCACCGATGAGGTGGTGGCCTCGGTGGCCACCGGGTCCGACCCCATCTCCGTCGCCGCCGACGACCGCGGCGCCTGGGTGGGTGACGCCCGCGACGGCACCGTCACGCTCGTCGACGGGGTCACCCGCGCGGTGGTCCGCCGGGCCGGCATCGGCGCGCCCGCCGTCGACCTCGCGGTGGGCGCGGGGTCGCTGTGGGCCGCGACCGGCGGCTTCGGTGAGGTCCTGCAGATCGATCCGTCCCTCGCCGCGGTGACCCGGCGCATCCCGCTGGGCGCGCCGGGCGCGGTGGAGGCGACGACCGTCTCGGCGGTCGCCGCCGACGAGGGCACCGTCTGGGCGGGCGCTCAGGGCGGCCTGGTCCGCATCGACCCCGCCACCGGCGAGCCCGGCGCGACCACCGACCTGGGCGACGCGTCGGCGCTCCAGATCGCGGTGTCCGGGGAGACGGTGTGGGCGACGACCTTCCGCCGCCGGGCGAAGCGCGTCGAGCGCGCCTCCGGCCGCGTCACCGCCGAGTTCTACGCGGGCGCGTTCATCGTGCCGGTCGCCCTCGACGGCGAGCGGTCCGCGTGGATCGGCGACGGCGACGAGGGGCGCCTGTGGAGGATCGACGCCGAGACGGGCGCCACCCAGCTGACGGCGCGCGCCGGCCGCGGGTCGAACGGCATCGCGGTCAGCGCCGGGTCGGTGTGGGTGGCGTCATGGCCGGATGGGACCATCCAGCGGGTCGATCCGGACACGGGCGAGGTGCGCGCCGTGATCCCCGTGGGCGGCGCGCCGGCCGACATCGCCGTGGGCGGCGGGCTGGTGTGGGTCGCCGTGCCGGAGGGACAGGGGGAGGAGGGCGCGACTACGGCGGCGGGATCGTGACGCCCGGGACCCGTACCCTGCCCGACACCACCCGCGCCCGCACGGCCGCGAGCCCTGCCAGGACCCCCGCCGGGACGCGGCGGCTGATGCGCCCCAGCTCCGCCCCGCCGGCCCGCAGGCCGATGGCCGTGGTCCTGCCCAGCGCCAGACGCCCGGACGCGGCGCCGCGCATCAGGAACGCCATGGCGCGATCGTAGCGCTTCACGACGCTCGTCAGGATGTGGGGGCCCACCCCGGCGCGGTCCTCGTCGACGCCGATCGCCCACACCCCGGCGGCCTTCGCGGCGGCGAGGGTGCCCGGCCCGCAGCCGCCCGCGACGTCGAAGACGACGCCCGCCCCCCGCGCGATCTGCCGCCGCGCCACGGCCGCGCAGCGCGTCGGGTCGGTGAAGTCGTTGGAGTAGCCCACGAGCACGGTGGCGCGTGGCGACGCGGCCAGCGCGCCCGCCCGGAACCCGAGGACGAAGTCCTGCACCGGCGGGATCGCCTCGCCGCCGACCACCCCGACGACGTCGGGCCCGCGCCGCGACCGCTCCATCCGGGCGGCGAGCCAGCCGGCGAGGTACGCCGCCTCGTTCGGTCGGATCACCACGGCGGCCACGTTCCGCGGCGTCCCGTCCACGAGGAGCAGCGGGGCGTCGAAGAGGGCGAAGCGGACGCGCGGGAACCGGGGCGCCACCCGCCCCAGCTCACGGGGGAACTGGAAGTCGGTCACGATCAGGTCGTGCCCCTGGCGGGCGAGGAGCGACAGGGTGCCGGCGATGTCCTCCCGCGCGTCGGGGGAGACGATGCGCGCCCGCGCCCCGGTGCGGCGCGCCGCCCGCACGAACGGCTCGCACGCCAGGTTGCCGCTCGCGCAGTCGGCGGTCAGGAGCACCACGTCGGGCGGGTCGGCCTGGCTCTGCCGCGGGCCGTGGGCGGCGGCGGAGCAGGCGAGCGCCGCGGCCGCCGTCGCCAGGATCGCGATCGCGACCCGCAGCCGGGGTCCCATGGCCTACCCGTCGCCCGGGCCCGGGGGCCGGATCCGGCCGGAGACCAGGTCGCGCCGCACGGCCGCGAGCTCGCGCCGGACCCGGGTCGGCACCCGCGGGGAGATCCGCCCCAGCTCGGCGCCGCCGCGCCGGATGCCCATCACGATCGCCCGGTCGGCCGGCAGGCGGTCGTCGCGGGCCTGGCGCATCAGGAGGGCGAAGGCGCGGTCGTAGCGCTTCACCACGCTCGTCAGGATGTGGGGGCCCAGGCCCGAGCGGTCCTCGTCCACGCCGATCGCCCACCGGCGGGCGCCGCGTGCGGCGTCCAAGGTTCCGCGTCCGCAGCCGCCCGCGGCGTCGAGGAGCACCCCGGCGCCCTTCGCGATCTGCCCCTCGGCGACGACGGCGCAGGCCGTCGGGTCGACGAAGTTGCCGGAGTACCCCCGCAGCACCGTCACGTTCGGCGCGGCGCGCCGCGCCCCCGCCTTGAACGCGACGATGAGCTCGTCGACCGGCGGGATGCGGACCCCTCCGACGGCGCCGACCACGTCCGGGCCCGGGCGGAGACGCTCCATGCGGCCCGCGAGCCACCCGGCCAGGTAGGCGGCGCCCCGCGCGCGCACCTCGACGACCGCGACGTTCGGCGGCCTCGGGGTCGCGAGGGCGATCGGCACGTCGATTGCGGCGAACCTGCCCCGCGGGGTGCGCTCCGCGGCGTCGGCGAGCTGGAAGCCCAGGTCGGGGTCGCCGATCACCAGGTCGTACCCCTGGCGGCCCAGGAGCGCGAACGTCGCGGTGATGTCCTCCCGGTGGTCGGGCGCGACGATCCGCGCCGTGGTGCCCGTGCGCCGGGCGGCCCGCCGGAAGGCGGGGCACAGGAAGTCGAGGGCGGCGCAGTCCCTCGTGACCAGCACCACGCGCGCCGGCTCGGGCGCGCCGGACCCCCCGGCCGGCGCCGCGGCCGCGAGCCCGAGGGCGACGAGCGCCCCGACGGCGATGCGGGACCCGCGCATGGTGCAGTGAATCTATGCCGGTCGGACCGTCCGGCGCACCCCCGGAACGACGAAGGGCCCCGATCGGGGCCCTTCGCGGTTCGTCCGGAGGTTCGGTGCTGTGCGGGCTACGCCACGTCCCGCAGCCGCTGGGCCTCTGCGAGGCTGGCCAGCTTCTGGAGGGACTGGTTCTCGATCTGCCGGATGCGCTCGCGGGTGACGTTGAACGTGCGCCCGACCTCGTCCAGGGTGCGCGGGTGCTCGCCGCCGAGCCCGTAGCGGAGCTCGAGGACGCGGCGCTCGCGGTAGCTCAGCGAGTTGAGGACGTCGCGCAGGGCCTCGTTGCGGAGCACGGTCTCCGCGGCGGCCTCGGGGGCCACGGCCTTGTCGTCCGCCAGGAACTGGCCGAACTCCGACTCCTCGTCGTCGCCAACCGGCTTCTCCAGGGAGACCGGCGTCTGGGCGCTGCGCTTGATCGACTCGACCTCGGCCTCGGGCAGCTTGACGGAGTCGGCGATCTCGGCGATCGACGGCTCGCGGCCCAGCTCGCTGACCAGCTTGCGCTCCGCGCGGTTGATCTTGTTGAGCTTCTCGACGACGTGCACGGGCATGCGGATGGTCCGGCCCTTGTCGGCGATCGCGCGGGCAACCGCCTGGCGGATCCACCAGGTCGCGTAGGTCGAGAACTTGAAGCCCTTGCGGTAGTCGAACTTCTCCGCCGCGCGCACCAGGCCGAGCGTCCCCTCCTGGATCAGGTCGAGGAAGGCGAGGCCCTGGTTGCGGTAGTTCTTCGCGATCGAGACGACCAGCCGCAGGTTGGACTCGACCATCTTCTCCTTCGCGGCGAGGTCGCCGCGCTCGATCCGCTTCGC
>DASSBX010000519.1:0-2492 GCA_035698305.1 Miltoncostaeaceae bacterium
GCGGCGGTCGGCGTGACGGTGGCCCTGCGTCCCACGGCGGCGGGCACCCTGGCGTCCGGGGTCAGCGTCGGCGGGCCGACCTACGACCCGGATCCGACCAACGACGCGGCCGCCGCGTCGGCCGCCGTCGACCCGGCCGCGGTGGTCGCGGGCCCGAGCCTGCGCGTGACGTTCGCCAAGTTCCACGCCACCTGGCGCCGCAGCCGCTCCTCGGGGACGCTGGAGGTGACGATGGACACGCCGCGCGCTGCCCGGGCGAGGGTGGAGCTGCTGCGCACGACGCGGCCCGCCCAGGCCTGGAGCGTGGCGCTGGGGCGCGCCGGCCAGGTGACGCGGCGGCTGCCCCTGGCCAGGCGGCTGCTCCCCGGGCGCTACACGGTGCGGGTGCGGGAGGTGGGCAGGCCCCCCGGCGGACGGCTGCCCGCCGGCACGCTGGTCACGCGGCTGCCGGCGCCGCCCGAGGGCGTCGCGTCGAGCGCGTTCATCAGCCGGGGCATCGGCGGGAGGGGCGTCACGCGCATCACCGGGCGGATCCCGGGGTTCATCTTCGCCAACTTCCGGATCGCCGCCCGTCCGCGCAAGGGCGGGAAGCTGCGGGTCGTCTGGTTCTGGAGCGGCGCGTCCGGGCCCATCGCGTCGAAGGGCGTCCGCCCGGTGCGCGGCTTCGCGGTGAGCCCGCTCCGCAACTCCCGGGGGTCGCTGCCGGCGGGCCGCTACCGGGCGGAGCTGCGATACAAGGGCACGGTCGTCGCGACCGCGGCGGCGAGGCTGGGCTGAGGCCGCCCGCCTACTACGGCAGGAAGAGGCGCTTCGCCGCCTCGATGGTCTCCCACGCCTCGGCGTCGCCCCGGGCGCGCATCCCCTCGTCGACCGCGAACGGCGTGTCCCCGAGGAGGGTGGGCGTGAAGTCCACCCCGGCCCGCTCGCACGCCGTCGCGAGCCACTGCGCCGGCACCTCGTGCGGCAGGTCCACGTCCAGCATCGCGGCGAGCTGCATCGCCCAGAGCCGGGCCAGCAGATCGATGTTGTAGCCGCCGCCCGTGACCACCAGCCAGCGGCCCTGCGCGGCGTCGAAGGTCATGTCCCTGAGGACCTGGTACAGACGGGGGAACGCCGCCGTCGTGACCTGGAGGTGGGCCATCGGGTCGGTGTGGTGGGGGTCGACGCCGGTCATCGTGACGACCACGTCGGGGCGGAAGCGGCGCACCACCGGCGCCACGACCTCCTCGATGGCGCGCAGGTAGGGCCCGTCGCCGGCGAACGGCGGCAGCGGGACGTTCACGGAGGTGCCCTCGCCGTCGTCCACGCCGCGCTCCGCGAGGCCGCCGCTGCCGGGGTACAGGTAGCGGCCGCTCTCGTGGACGGAGACGGTGAGCACCCGCGGGTCCTCGTAGAAGATCCACTGGACGCCGTTGCCGTGGTGGGCGTCGATGTCGACGTATGCGATCCGCTGCGCCCCGCGGTCCAGCAGCGCCCGGATCGCGACGGCGGCGTCGTTGTAGATGCACATGCCGGTCGCGCGATTCGCCATCGCGTGGTGCAGGCCCGCCGGCGCGGGGCAGAACGCCTGCACCGCCCGCCCCTCCCAGATCTCCAGGGCGCCGGTGATCGCCGACCCGCAGACGGCCGCCGCCGCCTCGTGCATCCCCTCCACGGCGATGGTGTCGCCGTCCTGGAAGCCCCAGCCGCGCGCCTCCGGCTCCGACGCCAGGGACGGGTCGGCGCCGTAGCGCCTCACCGCCGCGATGTAGTCCGGCGCGTGCACGCCCATCAGCTCGGCGTCGGTCGCGGCGCGCGGGTCGTGGCACGTCACGTCCGGGTGGTCCAGCAGGCCGTAGGCGCGCAGCAGGTCGATGCCGAGCTCGCGGCGCAGCACCCGCTCCGCGTCGGCGCTCGGGTTGTACGCCTGGAGGTGCGGGCCGTAGACGAAGGCGGTCGCCGGCACGCCGCGGACCCTACCGGCGGTAGCGTGACGCCATGCCCGCCGCGCGCCTGCTCGTCACCGCCAGGCTCTCCGACCCGGGGGCCGTCGCGCGGCTGCGCGAGGCGGGCCACGACGTGCTCGCGCGGGACGACGATCGCCCCGCGGGGCCCGACGAGCTCCGCCGCCTGGCGGCCGGCCGCGCGGGGCTGCTCTGCCTGCCCGCCGACCTGATCGACGCGGCGTTCCTCGACGCGTGCCCGTCGGTCCGCTTCGTCGCCAACCACGCCGTGGGCACCGACAACATCGACCTCGCGGCGGCCGCCGCCCGGGGCGTGACCGTCACGAACACCCCCGGCGTGCTCGACGAGGCGGTCGCCGACCATTGCGTGGGGCTCGTGCTGGCCGCGGCGCGCCGGATCGCCGAGGGCGACCGGCTCGTCCGCGCCGGCGGCTGGACGGGCTTCTCGACCGACCTGCTGCTCGGCCTCGACCTGGCCGGCGCGACCGCCGGGCTCGTCGGCGTCGGCGGCGTGGGGCGGCCGGTCGCGACGCGTCTCGTGGGGGGATT
>DASSBX010000520.1:0-10500 GCA_035698305.1 Miltoncostaeaceae bacterium
GGCGAACTGGTCGTCGTGGATCCCCGCCTGGCGCGACGCGCGGAACGAGTCGTCCAGGTTGGGCCCGACGTTCGACGGGGGCTTACCGGAGTCGGCGAGCGTGTGGCAGCTGGCGCACAGGTTGGCGAACTGCGTCTTGCCGTTCTCGACGTCGGCCTGGCTGGTGTCGATCGCGCTGCCGCACCCCGCGGCGATGACGAGCCCGCCGCCGATGGCGAGGGCGGCTGCGAGCCGGCGGGCGCGCCGGACGAAGAGTGTGGTCATAGGAGGTACACCAGGAAGAAGAGGATGACCCAGACGACGTCGACGAAGTGCCAGTAGACGCTGCCCGCGCCCAGCGGCGTGAACCACTTGGAGTTGAAGTCGTGGGCGCGCTTCACGCGGATCAGGCACAGCGTCAGGATCGTGAGGCCCACGAAGACGTGGAGCCCGTGCGCGCCGGTGAGCGTGTAGAACGTCGAGCCGAACGCGGTGTCCTGCGGCGTGAAGCCCAGGTGGATGTACTCGTTGATCTGGATGATCAGGAACGTCCCGCCCAGCAGCAGCGTGACCCACAGGCCGCGCTCGAGGCCCTTGCGGTCGTTGTGGTGCTTGAGCCGGTGCTCGCCCCAGTGGAGCGTGAAGCTCGACGCCACCAGGATCGCCGTGTTCACGGCGGTGATGACCTTCGGCAGCTCGAACGGCTCGCCGTCCTGGTTCAACGGCGGCCACTGGTCGGCGATGTTGTACCGGACGAAGAAGTAGGCCGTGAAGAACGACCCGAAGAGCATGACCTCCGAGCCGATGAAGAAGACCATCGACAGCAGGCCGGGGCTCAGCTTGGCGCCCCGGGACGGGGGCGGCGTGGCGGTGGACGGGATCTCCAGGCCGTGCCCGGGCTCGACGGTGGCCACCGGCTAGCCCGCCTGACCCGACGGGGAGGCGGGGGCCTCCGTGTCCACGACCACGCTGTCCACCGGCACGGCGCCGGCGGCGGCTCGCACGGCGGCGAGCGACTCGTCCGAGTCGAGGGCGCCGCCGCGGGCGGCGACCACCACGATGTGCTCCGCCCGGTGCGCGGTCACCGCGACCTTCGCGGCGGCGGCGGCGTCGCCGTCGAGCACCTCGCCTCGTGCCTGCACGCCGACCTCCTGGATCGCGTCGATGGTGGCGCGGACGCGGTCGAAGGCGGCGGTGCGCTGCTCCTCGGCCTCGTCGGTCCAGCCCGGGCCGTCCAGGTCCATCGGGTGCAGCAGCACGACGCCGATGGGCTCGCGGTCTGCGCGCTCGCGGAGCGCGGCCACCAGGCCCTCGGCGCCGAGGGCGTCGCGGGCGATGACCGCGACCCGGCGCACGCCCGCCTGATCGAGCGGCCGGCGGGCGTCCTCGGGGAGCACGACGACACGCGTGATGCCGATGCCGGTCGCCTTGCGCAGGCGGTCCACGACGTCCTCGGCCATCCACCGCGAACGCCCCGTCGGGTAGGTGGCCAGGACGATCTCGTGGACCTCCTCGTCCTGCCGGACCGTCTCGGCGGCCGTGAACACGTCGCCGTCCACCACCAGGCCGCTCGCGTCGATGCCGGACTCCGCGAGCGCCGACAGCGTCACCTGCAGACGGCGCTCCGCCGCGTCCCGGTCGCGCCCCTCGGTGGGCACGGCGATCGTGAACCGCCAGAAGCCCTCCGTGGCGCGGTGCCGCAGCTCGTCCACCAGCGTGGAGGACGCGACCGTCTCGTTGGCGATGACCAGGATCGTGCGCCGCTCGGTCTCGGTGAGCTCGCCGCCGATCTCCTCGGGGGCGAAGACCACCGCGTGGCGCGCGCCGGGGACGCCGTACTGGTACGGGCCACCGACCACCTGCGGGGTCGCCTCGAAGTTGAAGAGGGACGGGGGCGAGGAGACGAGCCACTCCAGCGTGCGGCCGCGCCAGGGGTTCCAGGGCGCCTTCGGGCCGTGATGCCACGAGGTGATCATGTTGTAGAAGAAGATCAGGACCGCGACCGTCATGAGCAGCGACGCCACGCTGATGAACACGTTCAGCGTCTCGAACCGCTCGTCGTACGCGGCGACGCGTCGTGGCATGCCCTGCAGCCCCAGCCAGTGCATCGGCATGAACGTCAGGTTGAAGCCGACGAACATGAACCAGAAGCTCCAGACGCCGAGGCGCTCGTTGTACATCCGCCCCGTCATCTTCGGGAACCAGTAGTAGACGCCCGCGAAGATGGTGAAGAGGGAGCCGCCGACGAAGACGTAGTGGATGTGGGCGACGACGAAGTACGTGTCCGTCACCTGGATGTCCACCGGGATCGTGCCGAGCATGACCCCTGAGAGTCCGCCGATCACGAAGGTCGAGATGAAGCCGAGCGCGAACAGCATGGGCGTCTTCAGGTGGAGCTTGCCGTTCCAGACGGTCCCCAACCAGGAGAAGACCTTCACCCCCGTCGGGATGGCGATGATGATCGTGGTGATCATCATCGGCACGCGCAGCCACGCCGCCATGCCGGAGACGAACATGTGGTGGGCCCACACGCCGAAGCCGAGCACCGCGATCGCGACCGTGGAGAACGCGATCGCCCGGTAGCCGAAGATCGGCTTGCGCGAGAACGTCGCGATGACCTCGCTGATGATCCCGAAGCCCGGGATGATCATGATGTACACGGCCGGGTGCGAGTAGAACCAGAAGACGTGCTGGTACATCACCACGTCGCCGCCGGCCGACGGGTTGAAGAAGTTGGTGCCCATCACGCGGTCGAACAGCGTCATGAACTGCGAGCCCGCGATGAACGGGGTGCCGAACACGACCAGGGCGGACGTGGTGGCGTTGGCCCACACCAGCAGCGGCATGCGCCACACGGTCATGCCGGGGGCGCGCATGGTGAAGATCGTGACCAGGAAGTTGATGGCCGTGGCGATCGAGCTGGCACCGACCACCTGGACGCCGACCTGGAAGAGCGTCGCGCCGGTGCCGCCCTGCACGGCCAGCGGCGTGTACGCCGTCCAGCCGGCGTTGAACGCGCCGAAGATCGGCGAGACCGCCATCATCAGGCCGCCGGGGATGAGCATCCACAGCGACAGGGCGTTCAGGCGCGGGAACGCCATGTCCTTGGCGCCGATCATGATCGGCAGGACGTAGTTCGCCAGGCCCGCGAACGCGGGGATGATGAACAGGAAGATCATCAGCGTGGCGTGCACGCTGAAGAGGCCGTTGTAGGTCTGGGCGTCGCCGATCGTCTCGTCCGGGGTCGCCAGCTCCGCCCGGACCAGCTCTGCGAAGATGCCGCCGATCACGAAGAAGCTGAAGACGACGACCAGGTACTGGGTCGCGATGACCTTGTGGTCCGTGTTGACCTTGAAGTAGTCGCGCCAGGTGCGGGCGCCGTGCATCGAGTGGTCGTGGTAGTCGACCCGGCGGCCGAGCATCCAGTTCCACCACCAGTCGAAACAGCCGATCCCGATCAGGAACCCGATCGTGCCGAGCCCGGCCATCGCGGTGGTGTAGACCTCGGCGTCCCACGTGGGGGTGTTGCCGAACAGGTTGCGCAGCACCCAGACGAGGGCGACGGCGAAGAAGACGGAGCCCACCGACCAGCTGACGCAGCGCTTCCACCAGTAGGAGAGCGGGCGCGTGTCGAAGTGGATCTCGTGCGAGGAGGGGTGACCGTGGGTCGGTGCGTGCGTGGCCATGCGCTACTCCCCGCCTTCCGTCTCGCCGCCGTCCGTGGAGGTGCCGCCGGAGCCCTGGTCCTGACCGGCGGCGCCCTCGACCGCCTCGTCGCCGCCGGGGGTGCCGGGCGCCGGAGTCGCGTCGGACGGCTGGTTGGCGCCCTGCTGGGACAGGGCCTGGACCTTCTGCTGCGCCTGCGCCAGCCAGGCGTCGTAGTCCTCCTGCGACTGCACGATCACGCGCGACCGCATGACGCCGTGGCCGACGCCGCAGAGCTCGGCGCAGATGACCTGGTACGTGCCCGTCTTGGTCGGGTTGATGATCAGCCGGGTCGTGATGCCGGGCACCACGTCCTGCTTGAGGTGGAACTCCGCGACGTAGAAGGAGTGGATCACGTCCCGGGAGCGCATCTTCAGCTCGACCTGCCGGCCGACCGGCAGGTGGAGGTCGCCGGTGCCGACGGAGCCGTCGGGATACTGGTACTCCCACGCGAACTGCTGGGCCGTCACGTTGACGACCTCGCGGTCGCTCGCCAGCGCCTCGTTGTCGGACAGCACGATGTACGCCCACACGGCGACCGACGCCAGCAGGAGCGCCGGGATGATCGTCCAGACGATCTCGAGCTTCGTGTTGCCGTGGGTGGGCGGTCCGTCGCTCTCGTCGCCGGGCTCGGCCCGGAACCGGAAGACGCTGTAGATCAGCACCGTCGCGACCAGGGTGAAGATCCCGATGGACGCCCAGATCACGAACCACAGGAGGTCGTCGACCCGATCGCTCTGCTCCGACGCGACCGGCGGGATCCAGTCGAACAGGAGCGCGGTGGCGGCGCAAGCGCCCCCGATCACGATCGCGATGATCGCGAGCGGGAGGGTGTGTCGGGACCTCAGCACGGCGGGGAAGCTATCAGTTGCCCCCCCGGCCCTGGGACCGCCGTGGCGGGGTCAGACGTCCCTCGCGACGTGCCCCTCCGGCCCTTTATGCGACCGCCGTGCGGGACGGGCTGGTGCGCACCCTGATGGCGGCCGCGGCGCACAGCGCGAACAGCACGGCGCCGATCACCAGGGGCACGGCGATGCCGGCGTGCTGGAACAGGAGCGTGGCCACCACCGGCCCCGCGATGCGCGCGGCGCTCCCCACCGATGCGGTCAGGCCGAGCACCGCGCCCTGCTCGCGCTCGTGCGCGGCCAGCGAGATCAGGGCCGTGGTGGTCGCGAACACGAGCCCCGACGCGACGGCCAGCGGCGCCAGCCCGATCAGCAGCAGCCACAGGTCGTGCGCGGCGGCGGTCAGGGCCAGCCCCGCGCCCGTGCCGACCAGCCCCGCCACGAGCACCCGCCACTCGCCGAAGCGCTGGACCAGCCTGCCCACCAACAGGCCCTGACCGACGGCGGCGAGCACCCCGATGTAGGCGAACAGCAGGCCGACCTCCACCGCGGAGTAGTCGAAGCGGTACTCCCCGAAGAGCGCGAACGTGCTCTCCATCCCGACGAAGGCGAAGGTGGCGATGAACGACAGCCACACGAGCGGCGCCAGCTCGCGGCTGGCGAGGCTCCGCCGGAGCACGTCCAGGCGCGGGGTCGGCGCCGCCGCCGCCCCGGGCCGGCGCGACTCCGGCAGGCGGCGGTAGGCGATGAGCCAGTTCAGCGCCGCCAGGGCGGCCGCCACGAAGAACGGCAGCCGCTCGTCGACGGTGGAGAAGATCGCGCCGAACGCCGGGCCGAGGATGAACCCCAGCCCGAAGGCCGCGCCGATCATGCCCATCCCCCTGGCGCGCTCCTGCTTGGTGGTCACGTCGGCCACGTACGCCTGGGCGGCGGCGTAGGACGCACCCGCCACCCCCTGCAGGATCCGCGCGACGAAGAGGATCACCAGCGTGCCCGCCAGCCCGATCATCAGGGCCGAGACCGCGCTGCCGGCGAGCGAGAGCAGGATGATCGGCCGCCGCCCGTACCGGTCGGACAGGCGCCCCCACACCGGCGCGAACAGCAACTGGGCGATCGCGTAGGAGGCGGTGATCAGCCCGATCTGGACCGGCGACGCGCCGAACTCCTCCGCCCAGAGCGGCAGGATCGGCAGCACGATGCCGAACCCCACCAGGTCGATGACGACCGTCGTGAAGACGATCCCCAGCGGCGACAGCAGGAACCCCGGCCCACGCCCGGCCCGGCCCATCAGGTCAGGCCGCGTCGACGACGAGGGCGACGAAGATCAGCGCGAGATAGAGGAGCGAGTAGTGGAAGGTCGCGCGCGACCAGCCGATGCCGGGGTCGCGCGCCAGCAGCGCCGCGAGGACGATGAACACCGCGCCGAGGACCAGCGCCCCGACGAGGTACGTGACGCCCGCCATGCCGGACGCGACCGGCAGGATGCTCACGCCGACCATCACGATCGTCCACAAGAGGATCTGCCGCTTGGTCTCGGTGACGCCGCGCACGACCGGCAGCATCGGGACGCCCGCGGCCGCGTAGTCGCGCTCGAGGATCAGGGCGAGCGCCCAGAAGTGCGGAGGCGTCCAGTAGAAGACGATCGCGAAGAGCAGCCACGCCGAGAGGCCCACGTCGCCGGTCACGGCCGCCCAGCCCACCAGGGGCGGCACGGCGCCGGCGGAGCCGCCGATCACGATGTTGTGGACCGAGGTGCGCTTGAGCCAGAGGGTGTAGAGGCCCACGTAGAGCGCCAGGCCCAGCAGCGCGAGGCCGGCGGTGAGCACGTTCGCGGCCAGGGTCAGCACCAGCGCGCTGAGCGCGCCGAGGGCGACGCCGAACGCCAGCGCCCGGCCGGGGGCGACCCGCCCGCTGACCACCGGGCGCTCCGTGGTGCGGCGCATGCGCCCGTCGATGTCGCGGTCGACGTAGTGGTTGATCGCGTTGGCGCCGCCGGCGGCGAGGTAGCCGCCGATCATCGTCCAGAGCAGCAGCCAGCCGTCCGGCACCCCCTGCTCGGCGGCGAACATCGCGCCGGCGGTCGTGACCAGCAGCAGCGAGATGATCCGCGGCTTGGTGAGGCGGACGTAGTCGCCGAGGACGGCGAGCGGGCGGGCCGCGATCTCGGTCGGGGCGGCGCGGGTGGTCACGCGGCCGCCGCGAACGCGATCAGCGCGATGAGGAAGACCACGGGCACCACGGTCCACAGGCCGTCGAGGCTCAGCCACACGGTGCGCGGTGCGCCTTCGCCGCGCGGGGCGCGCAGCAGCGGCAGCATCGCGGGGATCGCGAGCACCGCCGCGAGCACGAGCGCGAACGTGCGGAGGGTCATCGGGCGGCGGCTCCCACGGCAGGCCAGCATAGCCCAGGGCCCGGGGCGTCAGCCGATGACGGACGTCCCCGGGACCGGTTGACGAGAGGAACGGAGGCATCGGACCCTGGGACGGATGACACACCGTGACGCCGTGGTCGTCGGGGCCGGTCCCGCCGGCCTGGGCGCCGCCCTGATGCTGGCCCGGGGCGGCGCGGACGTCACGCTGGTGGACGCCGCGGCGTCGCCGGGCGGCCTGTGCGTGACCCGCAGGAGCGGCGGCTTCGCCTACGACCTCGGCGGCCACATCCCGTTCGTGCGCGACGACGCCCGCCTGGCGTGGCTGCGCGAGCTGATCGGCGACGACCTGCGGTGGGTGGACCGCCCGGTGTCGTGCTGGCGCGACGGGCGGATCGTCGCGGGCCGCTACCTCGACCAGCGGCCCCGACGGCCGGTCGCGCTGGCGACGCCCGACGGCACGGCCGCCGGGGAGCTGGGGAGCCGGTTCGGCGCGCGCTTCGTCGACCTCGCGATGCGGCCGTACCTCGAGAAGATCGACGGGCTCCCCCTGGAGCGGATCCCCGCCGACCGGGCCCGCCGGCTGCTTGAGGACCAGGCGGCCCCCGACGGCTTCCACTTCCCGGAGGGCGGCATCGGCCGGCTCATGGACGCGATGGCCGCCGCCGCGGCCGCGGCGGGCGCCGAGGTGCTGCTGTCGACGCCGGTCGAGGCGATCGAGGTCCCCCGCGGCGCGGTGGAGGCGGTGCGCCTGGGCGGGGATGGCGGCAGGCGCATCGCCACCCGCAACGCGGTGGTGGCGATGCCTGCGGGGGCGGCCGCCCGGCTGCTGGCGCCCGCGGCGCCCGGGTCGCTGACGCGGGGCGTGCCGATGCGCGCCGTGTGCATCGTGATCCTGGCGGTCGATCGCGAGCGGATCAGCGACGAGCCGTGGATCCAGGTGGACCTGCCGGACGTCCCTTTCTCGCGCGCGTTCGAGCCGGGCAACTGGAGCCCGCGCATGCGCCCGGACGGCGCCACCGCGATCGGGTTGGAGTGCTATTGCGCCGCCACGCCGGACGACCCGGTGTGGCGGCTCGCCGACGCCGACCTCGCCGCCGCGTGCGCACGGGCCCTGCACGCGCCGCTCGGCCTGCTGGCCGATCCCGGCGCCGCCCGGCTGGTGGAGGTGGTGCGGCTGCCACGCGCGTATCCGGCGCCGGACCTGGCCCACATGGACGCGATCCGCGCGCCCGCCGACTGGCTGCGGGCGCTCGACGGCGTGCACCTGGCCCCGGGGGCGGCGGTGATCGAGGCCGTCGAGGGCGGCGAGCGGGCCGCCGCCGCCGTGCTCTCCGGCAGGGCATCGCCGGCCGTGGACGACGGGCCGCCGGCCATCATCTAGGCGGGGCCGTTGCGGTAGCGTCAACGCATGACGACGACGTCCACCGCGACGATGCGCGAGCGCTTCGCGGCGCTCCTCTCACCGGACCGCGTGATCGACCATCCGCTCGAGCGGCGGCTCTACTCCCGCGACGGCTCGATCGCCGTGGGCGACGCCGGCCTGGTCGTGCTGCCGGAGACCACGGCCGAGGTGGCCGACTGCGTGCGGCTCGCCGGCGAGCTCGGCCTCCCGGTCGTGCCGCGCGGCTCCGGCACCGGGCTGTGCGGCGGCGCCGTCCCGCTCGACGGGGCGATCGTGCTGTCCGTGGCCCGGATGACGCGCATCCTCGAGATCGACCCGGCGGTGCCCTGCGCCCGCGTGGAGCCCGGCGTGCTGAACCTGGACCTGTCCGTGGCGGTGCGCCACCTCGGCCTGCACTACGCGCCGGACCCCTCGAGCCAGCAGGCCTGCTCGATCGGCGGCAACGTCGCGACCAACGCGGGCGGGCCGCACTGCCTGGCCTCCGGCGTCACCGCCCAGCACGTGCTGGGCATGGAGATCGTGCTGGCCGACGGCGAGGTGCTGCGCCTGGGCGGCCCCGCCCCCGACCCGCCGGGCTACGACCTGCGCGGCTTCGTCGTGGGCGGCGAGGGGACCCTCGGCGTGGTGACCGAGGTGACGGTGCGCCTGATGCGCACCCCGTCGCACGTGCGCACGATGCTGCTCGACTTCACGTCGGTGCGGGCCGCCGGCCGGGCGGTCGGCGGCATCATCGGCGGCGGGGTCATCCCCGCCGCGATGGAGATGATGGACCAGCGGATGACCGTCGCCGTGGAGGCGTTCGTCCACGCCGACCTGCCGGTCGACGCCGCCGCGATGCTGCTGGTGGAGGTCGACGGGACCGAGGCGGAGGTGGCCGCGCACACCGCGGTGGTCGAGCGGGTGGGCGCCGAGACCGGCGCCCGGCGGGTGCGGGTGGCGCGCGACGCCGACGAGGCAGCCCTGTTCTGGAAGGCGCGCAAGAGCGCGTTCGGGGCGGTGGCGCGGGTGGCGCCGAACTACTACCTGCACGACTGCGTGGTGCCGCGGACCCGCCTGGTCGAGATCCTCGAGCGCATCTACGAGATCGGCGACGAGCTCGATCTGGTGATCATGAACGTGTTCCACGCCGGCGACGGCAACCTGCACCCGCTGATCGCGTTCGACCGCCGCGACGCCGAGCAGGTCGAGCGGGTGCACGCGGCCGGCGAGCTGATCATCCACGCGTGCGTCGCCGTGGGCGGCGTCCTCTCGGGCGAGCACGGCATCGGGCTGGAGAAGCGCGACTTCATGCCGCTGACGTTCAGCGCCCTCGACCTGGACGCCCAGGCCCGCGCCCGCGAGGCCTTCGACCCGCAGGGGCGGATGAACCCGGCCAAGGTCCTGCCGCTGGGCAGCCGCTGCGGCGAGCTGGTGCTCGACGCCGGGTCACTGCCGGACGGCACCTGGCTGTGAGCGTCGCGCGGCCCTCCTCGCCGGAGGAGTGCGCCGCCGCGCTCGCCGCCGCCAGCGCAGCGGGCGAGGCCGTGGACGTGGTGGGCGGCGGCACCCGGTCGCGGGTGGGCCGCCCCGGCCCCCCGGCGCCGCGGCGGCTCGAGACGGGCGGGATGGCCGCGGTCGTGGCCCACGAGCCCACCGACCTGACGCTGACGGTCGAGGCGGGGATGACCGTGGAGGCGGTGGCCGGGCTGGCGGCGGGCGGCGGCCAGTGCTGGCCCCAGGCGGAGGTGCGCCCCGGCTCGACGGTGGGCGGCGTGCTGGCCGCGGCGGCGAGCGGCCGCGAGCGCCTGCGGGCGGGCGCGGTGCGCGACTCGGTGCTGGAGCTGGTGATGGCGACCGGCGACGGGCGCCTGGTGAAGGGCGGCGGGCGCACGGTGAAGGGGGTGAGCGGGTTCGACATCCCCCGCCTCGCGATCGGCGCGCTGGGGACGCTCGGCGTGATCGTCCAGGTGACCCTGAAGCTGTGGCCGCTGCCGGCGGCGCGGGGGTGGTTCGGCGCGGAGGGGTCGCTCGACGACCGGCTCGCGGCGGCCGGGCGGCTGGTCGCCGGCGGCCGGCGGCCGGTGTGCGTGCTGCTGCTGCCGGGGCGACTGGCCGTCGAGCTCGCCGGACCGCCGGACGACGTGGTCGCGCCCGAGGGCCTCGCCCCGCTCGACGCCGCGCCCGACCCGCCCGCCGCGGCGGGCGTGGTGGAGGCCGGC
>DASSBX010000521.1:0-5290 GCA_035698305.1 Miltoncostaeaceae bacterium
GGCCGGTAGGGTCCTCAGGGTGATCGACGTGTGCGTCTCCGGCGCGGCCGGGCGGATGGGCAGGGCCGTCGTCGGCGCGGTCGGCGCCGAGGACGACATGCGCGTCGCGATGGTGGTCGACCCCGTGCTCGCGGCCGAGCCCGACGGCTACGCCGACGTCCCCTCCGCCCTCGCCGCCGCCACGCCCGACGTGATGGTCGACTTCACGATCCCGGAGACCGTCTTCGCCAACGCGGCGGCGGCGCTCCGGGCGGGGGTCCACGTGGTGGTGGGCACCACGGGACTCGGGGACGACCAGGTCGCCGAGATCCGCCGCCTCGCGGAGTCGGGCCCCGCGAACGCCCTGATCGCCCCCAACTTCGCGGTGGGCGCGGTGCTGATGATGCGGTTCGCGGCCGAGGCGTCGCGGCACATGCGGAAGGCGGAGATCATCGAGCTGCACCACGACCGCAAGCTCGACGCCCCCTCCGGCACCGCGCTGCGCACCGCGTCGCTCATGGAGGGCGACCCCGCCGTCCACTCCGTGCGCCTCCCCGGCCTGGTCGCCCACCAGGAGGTCATCCTCGGCGGACACGACGAGACGCTCACCATCCGCCACGACAGCCTCTCCCGCGAGAGCTTCATGCCCGGCGTGGTGCTGGCGGTGCGCTCCGTCGCCGGCCGTCCCGGCCTGACCCTCGGGTTGGAGCCGCTGCTCTTCGGAGGCTGATGGCGCGCCGCATCCGCAAGCTGCTCGTCGCCAACCGGAGCGAGATCGCGATCCGCGTGTTCCGGGCGGCCACCGAGCTGGGCCTGCGGACCGTCGCGATCTACAGCCTGGAGGACCGCTTCGCCCTCCACCGGTTCAAGGCCGACGAGGCCTACCAGGTGGGCCGCGGCGCCGACCCCGTGCGCGCGTACCTCGGGATCGAGGACATCATGCGCGTCGCCCGGGCCGCGGGCGCGGACGCCATCCACCCCGGCTACGGGTTCCTGGCCGAGAACCCCGAGCTGGCCGACGCGTGCCTCCGCGAGGGGATCACCTGGATCGGCCCGCCCAGCCAGGTGATGCGCCGCCTGGGGAACAAGGTCGAGGCGCGCGCCCTGGCCGAGCGGGCCGGGGTGCCCGTGATGCCCGCCACCGGCGCGCTCCCCGACGACGAGGCCGAGGTCGCCCGCCTGGCGGGGGAGGTCGGCTTCCCGGTCATGGTGAAGGCCAGCTGGGGCGGCGGCGGCCGCGGGATGCGGGTGGTCGAGGACCCCGCCGACCTGGCCGAGGCGGTGGCCACCGGCCGCCGCGAGGCCCGTGCCGCGTTCGGGAACGACGAGGTGTTCCTCGAGCGCCTCGTGCGCCGGGCCTGGCACATCGAGGTGCAGATCGTCGCCGACACCCACGGCCGCGTCGTGCACCTGCACGAGCGCGACTGCACCGTCCAGCGGCGCCACCAGAAGGTGGTGGAGATCGCGCCGTCGCCGCGCCTGCCCGCGGGCCTGAAGGAGCGGATCTGCGCCGCCGCGGTGAAGCTCGCCTCGGAGGCGCGGTACCAGCTCGCCGGCACCGTCGAGTTCCTCGTCGACGCCGACACGCTCGACTTCTTCTTCATCGAGGTGAACCCGCGCATCCAGGTGGAGCACACCGTCACCGAGGTCGTCACCGGGATCGACATCGTCAAGGCCCAGATCCGCCTGGCGCAGGGCGCCCGGATCGGCGAGCCCGGCAGCGGGGTGCCCCGCCAGGACGCGATCGCCGCGAACGGCTCGGCGATGCAGTGCCGGGTGACCACCGAGGACCCGGAGAACAGCTTCATCCCCGACTACGGCCGCATCAGCGCGTACCGGGAGGCCACCGGGTTCGGCATTCGCCTGGACGGCGGCACCGCCTACGCCGGCGCCGTCGTCACCCCGTTCTACGACTCGCTGCTGGAGAAGGTCACCGCGTGGGCGCCGACCCACGAGGAGTCGACCCTGCGGATGGACCGGGCGCTGCGCGAGTTCCGGATCCGCGGCGTGAAGACCAACCTGCCGTTCCTGGAGGCGCTGATCAGCCACCGGCGCTTCCGCGACGGCGACTACACCACGCGCTTCGTCGACGAGACCCCGGAGCTGTTCCTGTTCCGGCCCCGCCGGGACCGGGCCACCCGCCTGCTGTCGTTCATCGGGGACGTGCTGGTGAACGGCAACCCGGACGTGGAGGGCCGGCCGCGACCGGAGTTCCTCGTGGCGCCGCGCATCCCCGCCGTGACGCCGGCGCCGCAGGAGCCGAAGGGCACGAAGGACCTGCTCACCGAGCTCGGCCCGGAGGGGTTCGCCCGATGGATGCGCGACGAGCGCCGGCTGCTGATCACCGACACCACGTTCCGCGACGCCCACCAGAGCCTGCTGGCCACCCGGTTCCGCACCCACGACCTGATCGGGCCGGCGGCGTACTACGCCCGCCACCTGAGCGGCCTGCTCTCCTTGGAGGCGTGGGGCGGCGCCACGTTCGACGTCGCGATGCGGTTCCTGCGGGAGGACCCCTGGGACCGCCTGCACCAGCTGCGCGAGCGGGTGCCGAACGTGCTGCTGCAGATGCTGCTGCGCGCCTCCAACGCGGTGGGCTACACGAACTACCCCGACAACGTGGTGCGCTACTTCGTGGCCCAGGCCGCCGACGGGGGCGTCGACCTGTTCAGGGTGTTCGACTCGCTCAACTGGGTGGAGAACATGCGGGTCGCGATGGACGCGGTGCGCGAGTCCGGGATGCTCCTGGAGGCGGCCATCTGCTACACGGGCGACCTCACCGACCCGAGCCGCACCAAGTACGACCTGGACTACTACGTCCGGATGGCGCGCGAGCTCGAGGCGGCCGGCGCCCACATCCTTGGGATCAAGGACATGGCGGGCCTCTGCAAGCCGGAGGCGGCGCGGATGCTGGTGCGGGCGCTGCGCGACGAGGTGGGGATCCCCATCCACTTCCACACCCACGACACCAGCGGCATCGCCGCCGCGTCGGTGCTCGCGGCCGCCGAGGCGGGAGTGGACGCCGCCGACGCGGCGATGGACCCCATGAGCGGCCTCACCTCGCAGCCCAACCTCGGCTCGATCGTCGAGGCGCTGCGCGGGTCGGAGCGCGACACCGGCCTGCCGCGCGAGCCCCTCGCCCGCGCGGCCACGTACTGGGAGGCGGTCCGTGCGAAGCACGCCGGCTTCGAGAGCGACATGCGCGCGGGCGCCGCCGAGGTGTACGAGCACGAGATGCCGGGCGGGCAGTACACCAACCTGCGCCAGCAGGCGCGGGCGCTCGGGATCGAGTCGCGCTGGCGCGAGGTGGCGGGCACCTACGCCGCGGTGAACCGCATGTTCGGCGACATCGTGAAGGTCACGCCCACGTCGAAGGTGGTGGGCGACCTCGCGGTGTTCATGGTCACCAACGACCTCACCCCGGAGCAGGTGGTCGACCCGGACCGCGAGATCGCGTTCCCCGAGTCGGTCGTCGAGTTCTTCCACGGCGACCTGGGCCAGCCGTACGGCGGGTTCCCGGAGGCGCTCCAGCGCAAGGTGCTGAAGGGCCGGCCGCCCCTCACGGTGCGGCCCGGCGAGGCGCTGCCGCCCGCCGACCTCGACGCCGTCCGCGCCGAGGCCGAGAAGGCGGTGCGGCGCAAGGTGACCGACCGCGAGCTGGCGAGCTACCTGATGTACCCGAAGGTCTTCGTCGCGTTCGCCGAGCACCAGCGCGCCTACGGCGACGTGAGCGTGCTGCCCACGCCCGTGTTCCTCTACGGCCTCCGTCGCGACGACGAGCTGCTCGTCGACATCGAGCGCGGCAAGACGCTCGTCATCCGGTTCCTCGCGGTGGGCGAGGCCGACGAGGAGGGGCGGCGGATCGTCTTCTTCGAGCTCAACGGCCAGCCCCGCGAGGTGAAGGTGGCCGACCGCTCGCTGGCGGCGACCGGGCCGGTGAAGCGGATGGCCGACGAGGGCGACCCCGGCCACGTGGCGGCGCCGATGCCGGGTCTCGTGGTCGCCGTGTCCGCCAACGAGGGCGCCGCCGTGCAGAAGGGCGACCGCCTGCTGTCGATCGAGGCGATGAAGATGGAGACCGGCGTCTTCGCGGAGCGCGACGGCACCGTCCTGGAGGTCCTCGTGACCGCGGGCACGCAGGTCGAGACCAAGCAGCTGCTCATGGTGATCGGCGACGCGGGCGGCGGCTAGGATCGGCGGTGTATCCGACGCCGGGAGGCGCGCATGAGCGAGTGGAGCAAGGTCGCCGAGGGCGACGTCGAGGAGCGCGAGCGGCGCGGCGGCGGGCCCGCCTCGCGCGACCTGTCCGGGGCGCTCGGCGCGGGCACCATGACGCTCCGCGTGTGGCGCTACGGACCCGGCCACGAGATGGCCTACCACCGCCACCAGGAGCAGGAGGAGCTGTACCGGCTCGTCTCCGGCGGCCCCCAGGAGGTGTTCATCGAGGGCGAGGTCGTCACCGTCGAGGACGGCGACTGGCTCCGCATCCCCAAGGACACCGCCCGCCGCATCCAGAACCACACCGACCGCGAGGCGGTGTGGCTCACGGTCGCGGCGCCGCCCGGCGCCGGCATCAGGGACGGCATCCGCCTCGACCCCGAGACGGGCGAGGAGATCCCCCGCACGTGAACGCCAAGCTCGTCGCGCTTGCGGCGATGCTCGCCCGCAAGCAGGGCGCCGCGATGGCGAAGCTGCTGCTCCAGCATGCCCAGGCGTGGATGGCCGACCCGGCCAACGACGCCGCGAAGCGCGCGCTGGTGGATCAGCTCCGGGGCATCGCCGAGAAGGCCGGGGGCGCGGCCGGGCGGCTCAGCGCGCGGCTGGCGAAGGAGGTCGACCGCCGCAAGGTGTCGGTGGCGGCGTGGGAGCGCGACCTGATGTCGCTGCGCTACGAGATCGCCGACATGGCGCCCGGGCCGGTCCGGGACGCCGCGCTCGACGCGTACGTGTCGCAGGCCTCCGCCGGGGTCCACCTGATCGACGACCCCGCCCGCCCCGACCAGGTCCGCGACGTCGTCCGCGCCCTCGAGGCCGAGCAGCGGATGCTGGCCTCCGAGCGGCTCACCCGCGACGAGCGCCGGCGCGCGATCGAGGCCGTCGCCGCCGCCCGGGCCGCGTGCGCCGAGCGGGGCGCGACGCTCGCGCGGGCGCGATGAGCGGGCCCGGGATGGGCGACTGGGACGCGATCGTCTGCGGCGGCTCGTTCGCCGGCCTGGCGGCCGCGGGGCAGATCGGCGGGCGGGTGCTCGTGATCGACCGGCTGGAGATCGGCGACGGCGAGACCTCGGCGTCGGCGGTGCCGTTGCGCTGC
>DASSBX010000522.1:0-5355 GCA_035698305.1 Miltoncostaeaceae bacterium
CGGACCGGCTCGGCGTCGACGATCGCGGTGTCCGGATCCTTGAGCCCGTGGCCGGTCAGCACGCACACGACGGTCTCGCCGCGGGCGAGGTCGCCCGCCTCGGCGCGCCGGATGAGGCCCGCCACCGACGCGGCGGACGCCGGCTCGCAGAACACGCCCTCCTCGGCCGCCAGCATCCGGTAGGCCGCCAGGATCTCGGAGTCGGTGACGGCGGCGACGCCGCCGCCCGACTCGCGCATCGCGTCGAGCGCCTGCCCGCCGCGGGCGGGGTTGCCGATGCGGATGGCGGTGGCGACCGTCTCGGGGCGCGCCACGGTGTGGCCCTCCACCAGCGGCGCGGCCCCGGCGGCCTGGAAGCCGTAGAGCCGGGGCAGCCGCCGCGAGCGCTCCGCCTCCCGGTAGGCGTCGAACCCCAGCCGGTAGGCCGAGATGTTCCCGGCGTTGCCGACGGGGATGCACAGCGCGTCGGGCGCGTCGCCGAGCGCGTCGCACACCTCGAACGCGCCGGTGCGCTGCCCGTCGATGCGGTACTCGTTGAGGCTGTTGACCAGGGCGATCGGGTGGCGCCGCACCAGCTCGCGGACCACCATCAGCGCGTCGTCGAACGACCCGTCCAGCGCCAGCACCCGCGCCCCGTGGGCGAGCGCCTGCGCGAGCTTGCCCGCGGCGATCTTCCCCTCGGGGATCACGACGGCGGCGGTCAGGCCGGCGCGGGCGGCGTAGGCCGCGGCCGACGCCGACGTGTTGCCCGTGGAGGCGCAGATGACGGCGGTCGCGCCCTCCTCGACCGCCTTCGAGACCGCCATCGTCATGCCCCGGTCCTTGAAGGAGCCGGTGGGGTTCATCCCCTCCAGCTTCGCGTGGACGCTGATGCCGTAGCGCTCCGACAGCCGGGGCAGCGGCACGAGCGGCGTGCCGCCCTCCCCCAGCGACACCACGGGCGTCTCGGGGCCGACGGGCAGGAAGTCCCGGTAGCGCTCGATCAGCGCGGTCACCGCGCGTCGCCCCCCTCGCCCGACCCCAGCACACGCAGCATCACCGGCTCGCCCCGCACCTCGTCGAGCGCCCTGATGCGCTCCAGCGCCTGCGTCATCCGCGCCTCCGGGCCCGAGTGGAGCACCAGCACCAACCGGGCCTGGTCGCCGGTTCCGCTCTGCACCACGGTGCGGATGGACAGCTCGGCCTCGCCGAAGACGGCGGCGACGCGCGCGAGCACGCCGGGCCGGTCGTCCACCGCCATCCGGACGTAGAAGGCCGACTCCACCTCGCCGGGCGGAGCGATGGTGCGGCCGGCATCGACGAGCGCGTTGTGCAGGAACGACCCCTGGTGGGTGCCGAGGATCGACAGGACGTCGGCCACGACGGCGGAGGCGGTCTCGTCGCCGCCGGCGCCGGGGCCGACCAGCACGATCTCACCGGTGGCGGCCGAGTCCAGCAGCACCGCGTTGTCGGGCCCCCCGACGGCGGCGAGGCGGTGGCCGCGCGGAACCAGCGCCGGGTACACGCGCACGCTGACCGAGCCGTCCATCAGGCGCGCCACGCCCAGCAGCTTCACCACGAAGCCGAGCGAGCGGGCGTGGCCCATGTCCTCGGCCTGGAGCCGGTCGATGCCCTCGTACGGGACGTCGTCGATGCGCACCTGGGCGTGGAAGGCGATGGACGCGAGGATCGCCATCTTGGCGGCGGCGTCCGCCCCGTCGACGTCCTCGGTGGGGTCGGCCTCGGCGTAGCCGAGCTCCTGGGCGCGGGCCAGGGCGTCGTCGTACGACAGGCCGCCGCGGGACATCTCCGTGAGGATGAAGTTGGTGGTGCCGTTCACGATCCCCGTCACCTGGGTGATCTCGGCGGCCAGCAGCGACTCGCGCAGCACCTTGATGACGGGGACGGCGGCGCAGGCCGAGGCCTCGAAGCGCAGCTCGGCGCCGGCGGCCTCGGCGGCCTGCAGCAGCTCGGGCCCGTGGCGCGACAGCAACTGCTTGTTGGCGGTGACCACCGACGCGCCGCGGGCGATCGCCCGCTCCAGGTAGCCGCGGGTGGGGTCGACGCCGCCCATCACCTCCACCACGATCGACACGGTGGGGTCGTCGAGGATCTCGCCGGGGTCGGTGGTGATGAGCGACGGGTCGATGCCGGGGCGGTCCTTGGCGGCGTCGCGCACCAGCACCTTCGCGACCTCCAGCCGGTGGCCCGAGGTGCGCTCGATGGTGGCGGCCCCGTCGATCAGGGTGCGGACGACCGCCTGGCCGACCGTGCCGCAGCCGAGAAGGCCGATCCGCACCGGGCCGCCGTCCCGGCGGCCGTCCCCGGTCACTCGTCCCGCGCCAGCAGGTCGGCGTACGTCTCGCGGCGCGTCACGAGACGGGACGCGCCGCCGTCGACGAACACGACGGCCGGGCGGGTCACGCCGTTGTAGTTCGAGGCCATGGACACACCGTAGGCGCCCGTGGCGGGCAGGCACACGAGGTCGCCGGCGCCGGTGGGCGGCAGGCTCGCCTCGGCCACCAGGACGTCGCCGCTCTCGCAGTGCTTGCCGACCAGGCGGAGCGTCTGGCTGGGCTCCTCGTCGGCGCGGTTCGCCAGGATCGACTCGTACACGGCGCCGTACAGCATCGGCCGCAGCAGGTCGCTCATGCCGCCGTCCACCGCCGCGTACGTCCGCACACCGGGGATCGTCTTGGTGGAGCCGACCCGGTAGACGGTCACGCCGGCGCGGCCCACGATGCTGCGGCCCGGCTCGACCATGATCCTCGGCATCGGCAGGCCCACCCGCCTCCACTCGTCCTGGACGGCGATGACGACGGCCTCGGCGTAGTCCTCCACGGCCGCGGGGTGGTCGCCGCGGGTGTACGCGATCCCGAGACCGCCGCCCATGTCCATGATCCGCAGGTCGTCGCCGCCGACCGACCTGGCGAAGTCGGCGACGATCGCGGCGGCGGCGCCATAGCCCGACAGGTCGAACAGCTGCGACCCGATGTGGCAGTGGAGCCCCTCGAGGCTCAGGGAGCGGGCGGCGCGCACGGCGGCGACGGCCTCGGCGGCGGGGCCCCCCTCGATGGAGAAGCCGAACTTCGAGTCGAGCTGGCCGGTGGAGATGTAGGAGTGGGTCGACGGCTTCACGCCGGGCGTCACGCGGACCAGCACCCGCTGGCGCATCCCGCGGGCCGCCGCCTCCCGGTCGAGCAGGGCGATCTCGTCGAGGTTGTCGACGATGACGGTCCCCACCCCGGCGTCGAGGGCCTCGCCGATCTCGCGGGCGTCCTTGTTGTTGCCGTGGACGTGGATCCGCTCGGGGGGGAAGCCCGCGTGGAGCGCCGCGTACAGCTCGCCGCCGGAGGCGACGTCCACCGACAGCCCCTCCTCGCAGGCGAGGCGCAGCATCGCCTGGCCGAAGTAGGCCTTGCTGGCGTAGATGACCTCGGCCTCGGGCTGGAGGGCGGCGAACGCGTCGCGGTACGCGCGGGCCATCGCGCGCAGCGCGCCCTCGTCGTAGACGACGAGGGGGGTTCCGTGCTCCTCGGCCAGCGCCACGAGGTCGCACCCGCCGATCGACAGGTGGCCCTCGGAGGTGACCGTCGCCGAGGGAGGCAACACCTGGTCGAGCGGCATCATTGACGGCCGGGACGGTACCAGATCGCCCTGTGCGAGCCTGTCCGTGATGGCCGCCTCCCCCGCCACCCTCCGCTGGCCCGCGCCCGCTGGGTCGCCGGGGGTCCTGATCGTCCCCGGATACGGCAGCCGCAAGGAGAACCACCGCGACTTCGGGGAGGCCCTGCAGGCCGCAGGCATGGCCGCGATCGCGGTGGATTTGCGCGGCCACGGCGAGACCGTCGGGGCGCTCGACGGCGGGGTGCTCGACGACGTGGCCGCGTGCCTCGACGCCCTGGCGGCGGGCGGCCACGCGCCCCTCGGCATCCGGGGGTCGTCGATGGGCGGGATGCTCGCCCTGCACGCCGCGGCGCGCGACCCGAGGGTGCGGGCGGTCGTCGCGATCTGCCCGGCCCGCCCGGAGCCCCTGGCCGACCGGATCGGCGCGGACTGGCCGCGCGCGCTCCCCCTGGCGCCCGCCGTGGCGCGCGACGACGGGGTCGCCCGGGGGTACTGGCACGCGACGGGCGACGCGTCGGTGCCGTGGGGCGCGACCTTCGCGCTGGCGGGGGTCACCCCGCAGCCGATGCGGCTGCGGGTCGCGCTGGGCGGGGGCCACAACTCCCTGCAGCACGATCCGGCGGTGATCGCCGAGACGGTGGCGTTCCTGCGGGAGCACCTGGTTCCGTGAGCGGGCTCGCCGAGCTGGACGCCGAGATCGTGCGCTGCCGGGCCTGCCCGCGCCTGGTGGCGTGGCGCGAGGAGGTGGCCCGCGTGAAGCGGCGGGCGTTCATGGACCAGGAGTACTGGGGCCGCCCCGTGCCGGGGTTCGGCGACCGGGACCCGTGGCTGATGATCGTGGGCCTCGCGCCCGCCGCCCACGGCGCGAACCGGACGGGGCGCATCTTCACGGGCGACCGGAGCGGGGACGTGCTGTTCGCCGCGCTGCACCGCGCGGGCCTGGCGAACCAGCCGACGGCGGTGTCGGCGGACGACGGCCTGCGCCTCACGGGCTGCCGGGTGGCGTCGGCGGTGCGCTGCGCGCCGCCCGCGAACAAGCCGACGCCGCAGGAGCGCGACCGCTGCCTGCCCTTCCTGCGCCGCGAGCTGGACCTGGTCGCCGGCGCCGACGTGCTGCTGGCCCTCGGCGCGTTCGGCTGGGACGCCGCCCTGCGTGCCCTGGAGGCCCCCCGCCCGTGGCCGCGGTTCGGCCACGGGGCGCACGCGGAGGTGGGCGGCCGCCGGCTGGTCGGCTGCTACCACCCGAGCCAGCAGAACACGTTCACCGGGCGGCTCACGCCGGCGATGCTCGACGACGTCCTGGCCCTGGCGGCGACCCTCAGCCGACGATCGGCGGACGGAAAGATCCGCCGGTCGGCGGATCGAGGGTGATGACGCCGGCGCCGATCGTGACCGCGTGAGCCCGCGGGGGCACCGCCGCCCCCACCCGCCGGACGTGCCCTGCGCGGGCGGCCCTCCCCTGGCCGCCCCGCACCGGTGGACCCCGCCCCGCGGGCTCGCTCTGACACACCGGGGATCCCGCGTCCCACTCGGGGCCCCGCGTGTCCCACTTGGGACGAACCGCGTGTCCCACTTGGGACGAACCGCGTGTCCCACTCGGGACGAACCGCGAGTCCCACTTGGGACGAACCGCGAGTCCCACTTGGGACGAACCGCGAGTCCCACTTGGGACGAACCGAGTCCCACTTGGGACGGTCGCCGACGCCGGAGGCCGGCGGCTAGAGGTACCCCATGGGGTTCACGGCGCCG
>DASSBX010000523.1:0-4226 GCA_035698305.1 Miltoncostaeaceae bacterium
GGAGGGCGACGACGACGAGTCCCGCGACCAGGGACGCAGCGGCGCACACCGCGAAGACGGCGGCCGGCCCGCTCAGCGCGAGGAGCGCGGCCGCGGCCAGGGGACCACCCAGCGTGGCGAGCGAGTCGAGCATGCCGCGCACCGCGTTCGCGCTCGTGAGGTCCGTCGGCGACTGCGCCAACGCCGGGAGCAGGGCCGAATGCGCCGGCCGGAAGAGCGTCACGGCGACCGTGGCGACGATCGCGAGGCCGTAGGTCGCCGCCGGGGGGCCGTCGGCGGCCGTCACCGCTGCTGCACCCGCGAGCGTCACCGCGCGCACCATCCCGATGAGGACCAGCACCCGCTCGCGCCGGACCCGGTCGGCCATCGTCGCGAGGAAGGGCGCGACGAGCGCGGCGGTCGCCATGCGGGCCGCGGTGACCAGGCCCACCGCGGTGACGCCGCCGTCGCGGAACGCCACGACGGCGAGGGCGATCATGAACGCGCTCTCGCCCGCCCACATCGCGGCGAACGAGATCTGCGCCCGGCGGAGCGGCCCGCGGTACGTCGCCCCGAGCGCGTCGAACCCGGAGCGGCGTCTCGACGAGCGGCGTGGAAGCACGGCGCGACTATCGCAGGGTGACCGCCCCGCGGCTCAGTCGCGCTCGCGATCCCGCCGCCGGATGCCCGGCGCGACGGGGATGCTGACGTTGTAGCGCAGGGCCACGAGCCGCACGGCGACGCAGACGACGGCGCCGAGCACCGGCCAGACGGGGTTCGCTGCCCCGGCCTCCTGGGCGGCGACCATGATGCTCGCGCCCAGCAGCGCCGGGATCGCGTAGAGGTCGTGGCGCAGGACGGCCGGGATCTCGCGCAGCAGCACGTCGCGGAGGATCCCGCCGCCGATGCCGGTGACCGCGCCCAGGATGACCGCCTGGGCCGGCCCGAAGCCGAGGTCCAGGGACTTCGTCGCACCGGTGACGCAGAACAGCCCGAGGCCGAGGGCGTCGAACACGAGCACGCCGCGCTCGACGCGCTCGAGGACCGGGAGCGCGAAGTAGCACACCACCCCGGCGCCGCCCGCGACGGCGAGGTAGCGCCAGTCGCGGAACGTGGCGGGCGGGACGCCGATCAACAGGTCGCGCGTGATCCCACCGGCCAGCCCGACCACCGCCGCCAGCACGATGACGCCGAAGAAGTCGAGCCGCGCGCGGGCGGCGGCGAGTCCCCCGCTGAGGCCGAACGCGAAGGTGCCGGCCAGGTTCAGGACCAGGATGAGCGTCGGGTCGAAGCCCGCGGGGACGTCCATCGCCCGATGTTGTACCGCGGAGGGCGTCCCTCGCCGGGGCGGGCGTCCGACCGGCGGTCGGGGGGTCCGCACGGGCCGGCGCTACAACGTCTGGTGAACGCCGGCCGGCGACACGGCTGCGGCCGGCTCGTCACGAGGAGCGGACATGTCCGAACCGACGCGCGCCGGGGGCGTCCTGGCGGCCCTTGGCGCCCTGCTGCCCCCCCTCGAGGAGCTCTACCGGGACCTGCACCGGCATCCCGAGCTGTCGATGCGGGAGCACCGGACCGCCGGCAAGGCCGCGGAGCGCCTGGAGGCGGCGGGGTTCGAGGTGACCCGGGGCGTCGGGTCCACGGGCGTCGTGGGGGTGCTCCGCAACGGCGACGGCCCCACGGTGATGCTCCGCGCGGACATGGACGCGCTACCGATCGCGGAGGACACCGGCCTGCCGTACGCGAGCACGGCGACGGCGGTGGGCCCCGCGGGGGACGAGGTTCCGGTCATGCACGCGTGCGGTCACGACATGCACGTCACCTGGCTCGCCGGCGCGACCGCGCTGCTCGCCCAGGATCGCCGCGGCTGGCGCGGCACGGTCCTGGCGGTCTTCCAGCCGGCGGAGGAAACGGCGCAGGGTGCCCGGGCGATGATCGACGGCGGGCTGTTCGACCGCTTCCCGAAGCCCGAGGTCATCCTGGGACAGCACGTCATGCCCGCCCCCGCGGGGGCGATCGGCTTGCGGCCGGGCACCACGCAGGCGGCCGCCGACAGCCTGGAGGTGCGCCTCCACGGCCGCGGGGCCCACGGATCGATGCCCGAGTCGAGCGTCGACCCGGTGGTGATGGCGGCGGCGACGGTGATGCGGCTGCAGGGGGTCGTGTCGCGCGAGGTCCCCGCGAGCAGGGCCGCCGTCGTCACGGTCGGCGCCCTTCAAGCCGGCACGAAGGACAACGTGATCCCGGACGAGGCGCTCCTGAAGCTCAACGTCCGCACCTTCGACGAGGACGTGCGGACACGCGTGCTCGCGGCGATACGGCGGATCGTGGAGGCCGAAGCCGCCGCCTCCGGGGCGCCGAGGCCCCCCGAGATCACGCTGACGGAGCACTATCCGCTCACCACCAACGACCCGGACCGCACGGCGCGCGTGGCGGCGGCGCTCCGCGCCGCCCTCGGGCCGGACCGGGTGCGCGAGCTGGTGGCGCCGTTCGCGGCCAGCGAGGACTTCGGGTCGTTCGGGACCGAATGGGGCGTCCCGTCGGTGTTCTGGTACGTCGGCGGCACGGACGCCGGCGCCTTCCGGCGGGCGCAGAGCGCGGGGCGCGTGGCGCAGGACATCCCCACGAACCACAACCCCGCGTTCGCCCCCGTCATCCACCCGACGCTGGAGACCGGGGTCGCCGCCATGACCGCCGCCGCGCTCGACGCGCTCGCCGTCCCCTCCTGACGTCGCCGCGCACACGGCGAAACCGCAGCCCGGATGGACGCCCCGGCGCGGCGGCGGATGTCCGCAGGACAGGGGCACACGGACCAGGTGGGTTGACGCCCTCGACTCGAACGAGTTCACGGGCGCCGACGCGCTCCGCCAGGGGGAACCCGTCCCAGCCCCTACCTCCCGCCGGCCCGCCCCGTCCGGTTGAGGTCGATGGCCGCGCGGACGAGGGCGCGGAAGGCGCCCTCGTCCACCTCCTGGCCCTCCGCGATGTCGATCGCGCGACGCACCCGGCCGTCCAGGCTGGAGTTGAAGAGGCCCGCCGGGTCGTCCAGGGACGCCCCCTTCGCGAACGTCAGCTTCACCTTGTCCCTGTACGTCTCGCCGGTGCAGATGATGCCGTCGTGCTCCCAGACGGGTGTGCCCTTCCACTTCCACGTCTCCACCACGTCCCGGTCCTCGTCGTGGATGAGCCGCCGCATCCGCGCCAGCGTCTCGCCCCGCCAGTCCCCGAGCGCGGCGATCCGCTCGTCGATCAGCTCCGATGCCCGCCGTCCCGCATCGCCCATCGCGACCTCCCCCGCCTCCCGTGATCGTCGCGCGATCCTAGTCCGCGCTCACCCGGGTGACCTCCCGCGCCCGGCCGGGGAGCGCCGCCCCGCCCCTCAGGATCAGCCGGATGATGTTCGAGCTCTCCAGCATCGCGCTCTGGGTGGTCGTCTTCGCGGTCATCCTGGGCTCCACCGTCCTCGGCCTGGTGGCCGGGCGGGGGCTGCGGCACCACTCCGACCGCCTCCGGGAGCCGGTCGGCATCGTGCAGGGCGCGCTGCTCGGGTTCGTCGCGCTGATCCT
The DNA here is from genome assembly GCA_035698305.1 of Miltoncostaeaceae bacterium. Classification (GTDB taxonomy): domain Bacteria; phylum Actinomycetota; class Thermoleophilia; order Miltoncostaeales; family Miltoncostaeaceae; genus Miltoncostaea. Next base: position 3,546 of record DASSBX010000523.1, read on the forward strand.
CGCGTTCGGCCTGTCCCTCGCCGTCGGCCGGTACCAGGACCGGCGGGCCGCGACGGTGGTGGAGGCGAACGCGATCGGCACGACGTACCTCCGCGCCCAGACGCTGCTGGAGCCGCAGCGCTCCCGCTCCCTCGCCCTGCTCGCGCCCTACACCGACGCCACGATCCGCTTCTCCCACGAGGTGCCGGGCACGGCGGGCTACGACCGCACGGTCGCGAACGCCGAGGCCCTCCAGCGGCGGCTGTGGAAGGTGGCCGGCGAGGCGCTCGACCGCAGCCCGCAGGCCAGCGCGCCGCGGCTCTACGTCGAGAGCCTGAACGAGACGTTCGACGCGCTCTCCACCCGCACGTCCGCCCTGGCCAACCGCGTCCCCGGCCCGGTCCTGGCCGTCGAGCTCGGCGGGGCCGCCGCCGCCCTGTTCCTGCTGGCGCTGTACCTGGCGTTCGTGGGCCGCGGCACCGGCACCGTGGTGGCGGCCGCGGTGCTCGTGGCGCTGCTGCTGCTCATCACCTTCGACCTGGACCGCCCCGTCCGCGGGCTCATCGCGGTCCCCGACAGCCCGCTCGCCGCCGCCCGCGCCGACATGTCGCTGCCGCCGGCCGCCGCCGCGCCCACGCCGCCGTAGCGGGTCGGGGTCACCCCATCGGGATGATGGCGGCGGCGGGGGTTCGTCTTAGGCTC
>DASSBX010000524.1:0-2989 GCA_035698305.1 Miltoncostaeaceae bacterium
CTCGGGGGCGCTCGCGCCGGTGTCGGGGGTGCTGGGCTCCACCGTCTGCGGCGTCGGCGGCGGGGTGACGACCTGCGGGGTCGGCGCCGGCGTCGGCGAGGGGGTCGGCCGAGCCGGGGGCGGATTCACCGGCGGCGGCGCGTCCGGTCCGCCGAGGCCTGCCTGCAACGGTGCGACGAAGGGGCGGGCGGGAGCCAGCCAGACGGGGGCGGTCAGGATGACCGCGCCGAGGATCGCGACGACCGTCGCGCGAACCCATGTGCCCAATGCGTTCGCCTTCGTCGTGGAGGCCGAGGTTGGGAGAATCGAGAATACCCGACGGGTCCCCGGCGGCACATCCGCCGGGGACCCGTGTCGTTCATCGGCCGATCAGCGGACCCTCACGGTCCGTGTCGCCGAGTTGCGCGGCTTGACCTTCGCGGTGCCCAGGAAGCGCGCGCTCACGCGCACCGTCTTGGCCGAGCCGACCTTCTTCGGCTTCAGCCGCAGCGTCGCCGTGTAGCGGCAGGCGCCCTTCGTCCTGCGCAGCTTCGCCGTGGTCGAGGCGACCGTCCTGGGCTTCTTCTTGGAGCCCTTGACCGCCGAGACCTTGACGCGGCCGGTGCACGCCGTGACGCCGCGGGCGGGCTTGACCACGCCCTTGACGGTCAGCCGGGTCGCGACGCCCTTCTTCGGCGTGCGGGCGATCGAGATCACGACCGCGCCGGAGTTGACCTTGCCGACGGTGCCGCCCCCGCCGCCGCCGCCGCCGCCACCGCCGGTCGCCGGGGTGACGGTGAACGTCACGGTGGCCGGGGCGCTCCGCAGGCCGCGGGAGTCCTGGGCGTAGTAGGTGACCGTGTCGGTGCCGCTGACCCCGGCGCGCGGGGTGTACGTGAGGTTCGCGCCGGAGATCGAGGCCGTGCCGTTGGCCGGGCCGGAGACGATCGCGAACGTCAGGGCGCTCGTCGCGGGCGCCGGCGTCGCCGACGGGCCGATGCGGCCCGGGACCTGCGGGTTCACGATGGTCGCGGACAGCACGACGTTCGCCGCCGTACCGGCGGTCGCATTCGCGCTCTTGGCGGCGGCGGTGACACCGGGGATGCCGATCGGGTTGGTCGCGTCCGAGTTGTTCACCGGGTTGGAGTCGGCGACGCTCTCCGCGAGGCTCGCCGACACGTTGGCCGGGCCGGGCGCCACGTTCGTGATGTCGAAGTAGGCGCTCTTCGAGCCGACCGTCACGGCGTCCGACCAGAGGGCCGAGATGCCGGAGACGAACCCGGCCCCGGATGCCGGCAGGTCGTTGCAGCCCGCGGCGGTGAACGTCTCGGGCGGCTCGGGATCCTGCGCCGTGCTTCCGTCGAACCAGCAGATCGGCTCCACCGAGCTCGGGATCGTGGCGGCGCCCGAGGGCGTCAGCGTGTAGTTGACGAGCCCTTGGACTCCGTAGTTGAAGTCGCTGCCGTCGCTGACGCCGACGACCGTGACGCCGGTGAGCGTCTTCGGGGCCTCGCCGGCGATGTTCTGGACCGCCTGGAAGGTCGCGGTGCCGCCGGCGGGCGCGCCGGGGACGATCCGCAGCTCATCCGGCCCGTTGTTCTGGATCTGCAACGAATGGTTGAGGTGCACGGAGTAGGCGCCGGACGCGCTCGTCTCGACGAACCACTTGTTCGTGGCGAGGGCGTTCGCGCTCTCCGAGTTGTTGTCGATCACCGGCTGGAGGTCCGGTTGCGCGGCGGCGGCGATGGAAGCCGCCGCGCCGAGGGCGGCCATGGCGGCCAGGCCCGGGATGAGGTGTTTCGTGAGGGGCTTCATGGCGAAAACGCTACGCAACGACACACCCTCGCGGATCAGTCGTTCGGCTAGACCCTTTGTGAGACTTTCGTGAGCGCCGGGATGGTCCGGGGGGCACGGCCTGGCCGGACGGTCAGCGCGGCATCGCGGGGGCCGCGATGCCATCGCTGGGGGCCGCGCCGACGACCGCTGCGACATCCGGCGGGGCTGTGGCCGCCCGCCCCGTCGTGCGGACGAAGAGCGTCCCGAAGCGGTTGATGAGCTCCGAGCCGAGGGCGATGAGGATGGCGCCGGTGCCGAGCAGCTCGAGGTTCTCCTCGATCGCGAGCGTGACGGCGTCCTCGCCGAGCAGCGCGGACAGCTCCACGCCCAGCACCAGGACGTAGCAGGACAGCCCGCAGATGCCGAGGATCGCGAACGGCCGCGGCAGGTCCCGGACGGCCTTCATCAGCAGCCAGACGCCGACGACCGCGAACGGGGCATAGGCGAGGGGCCAGACCGACACCCCTTCGGTGCCGCCGCCCAGGGCGACGCCCACCTGCTCGTGGATGCCGGCGATCTCCTCGAGGGACAGGCCGAACAGCCCGATCCCCACCAGCGTCCAGGGCGCGACGGGGCGCCCGGTGAGCGCGTTGCAACGGGCCAGCCCGAGCGCCGCGAGCCCGGCGACCAGGAACAGCGACGCCGACCACCAGGTGGGGACGTTGAGCTCGCCGTCCATGTCGAACTGCCGCGTGCCGGGCAGGTCGCGCACGTTCAGCGCGTACATCGCGGTGAGGACGATCTGCGCCGCGATGAGGACGACGGCCGCCCGTTGGGCGAGCGGTGGGATGTGCGTCGGTGTCTGCGTCATGGGCGGCGACGCTACGGCACGTTCACCTTGATGTAACCCATCATCGGTACAGTTGTCACGCAACATTTCGCTGCGTAGCAAGCAAAGCCGCCGACGACGGCGGGGCGGCGCGGACGGGCTTCCGCCCGCCGCCGCCCGGCTCAGCGGGCGGCGGGGACCGGGGCGGCGACCCCGGCGGCCTGCGCGTACACCTCGAGCGTCGCCCGGGCGACGGCGTCCGCCCGGAAGCGCTCGGCGGCGGCCCGGCAGGCGTCCGCCATGCGCTCGCGCAGGACGTCGTCGCCGAGCGCGACGACCAGCTGCCGCGCCAGGTCGGCCTCGTCGTCGGGGGCGGCGAGCAGCCCCGTCACGCCCTCCTCGACC
>DASSBX010000525.1:0-6659 GCA_035698305.1 Miltoncostaeaceae bacterium
GACCGCACCAGCTGCGCGACGGCGGTGGTCTTGCCGGAGCCGGGGGGCGCCACCACCAGCAGGATGCGGCGGCCCGCGGCGGCCCCGGCCAATGCCTCGAGCACCCGCGGGCGCTCGATGGTGCCCGCGCCGACGGGCGGCACGAGGGTCTTCGAGGCGATCAGACCGCGCGGGTGCGACACGGCCGCCTCCGCGGTCGGGTCCGGGTGCATAACAGTAGATCGCGGGTCGTTACCGCGCCGTTTCGGCGGCAGCGACGCGCGCGGCGCGGCGGGGCGCCGCCCGTGGCCCGCGCCCTATCGTCGGGGGGTGGACGAGGAGGGGGCGCACAAGGGCACGATCCTGGCGATCGCCTGCCTGGGCCAGTTCATGGTGATCCTGGACGTCGCCATCGTGACGGTGGCGCTGCCGGCGATGCGGGCCGACCTCGGGTTCAGCGCGACCGGGCTGCAGTGGGTGGTGAACGCCTACACGCTCACGTTCGCCGGGTTCCTGTTGCTCGGCGGGCGGGCCGCCGACCTCTTCGGCCGCCGCCGGGTGTTCATCGCCGGGCTGGCGCTGTTCACCGCTGCGAGCCTGGCGTGCGGGCTCGCGCCGGGACCGGAGACGCTGGTGGCGGCCCGGGCGGTGCAGGGCCTGGGCGCGGCGGTGCTGTCGCCGGCGACGCTCACGATCCTGACGACCACGTTCACGGAGCCGCGGGAACGGGCGCGGGCGCTCGGGATCTGGAGCGCGGCGCTCGCGGGCGGCGGCGCGACCGGGGCGCTGCTCGGCGGCATCCTCACCGACACGCTGTCGTGGAGGTGGATCTTCCTCGTGAACGTCCCGGTGGGGATCGCGGGGATCGTGGCGGCGCGCGCGGCCCTGTCGGAGCGGCGCGGCGAGGGCGCCCGCGGCCTCGACGTCGCCGGCGCCGTGCTGGTGACCGGCGCCCTGACGGCGCTGGTGTACGGCCTGGTGCGCACAGACGTCGTCGGCTGGGCGTCGCCGCAGACGGCGGCGGCGCTCGGCGTCGCGGCGGTGCTGATGGCGGCGTTCGTGGCGGTCGAGACCCGGCTCGCCGATTCGCCGCTCGTCCCGCTGCGGATGCTGCGCAGGCCGGCGCTCGCGGGGGCGAACCTGGCCATGCTCTGCGTCGGCGGCTCGATGTTCGCGATGTGGTACTTCGCGTCGCTGTACCTGCAGGGCGTGCTCGGCGAGAGCCCGCTGCAGGCGGGCCTGGCGTTCCTGCCGGCGTCGCTGTCCGTGATCGCGGGGGCGCAGGCGGGCGCCCGCCTCGTGTCGCGCGTGGGCTCGCGGCAGGTGCTGATCGTGGCGCCGCTCATCATCGCCGCAGGCCTCGCGTGGATGTCGCAGGTGTCGGCCGACGGCGCCTACGCGACGGACATGCTGGGCCCGATCGTGATCGCCGCGTTCGGCCTGGGCCTGAGCTTCCCGTCCGCCACCTACGCGGCCACCGCGGGCGTCCCGCCGCGCGACGCGGGACTCGCCTCCGGCCTGGTCAACTCCACCCGCCAGATCGGCGGCGCCGTGGGCCTCGCCCTGCTCGCCACGATCGCCGTGCACCAGACCACGGGCGCCCTCGCCGCCGGCAGCCCGGCGGCGGAGGCGCTGGTCGACGGCTACGGGTGGGCCTTCATGGTGGGTGCGGGCATCGCGGTCGCGGCGAGCCTCTCGGCGCTGCTCATCCCCGGTCCGCCGCCCGAGCGCGCCGCGGAGCCGGTCAGGCGATGAGCTTCACGGCGCTCCCGAACCCCGTCCCCATGCCCTCCTGCAGCGCCATGTGCAGGTAGCCGACCGCCTCCAGCTCCGCCGCGCGGTCGAGCGGGCCGGCGACCAGCGGGCGCATCCCGCCCGACTCCACCAGCTCCGAGACGAGCCGTGTGGCGTCCTCGTCGTCGGATGCGATGAGCACGTCGAGCGGCTGCCCGCCGACCGCGCCCTGCTCGAGCGTGCCGGCGAACGTCGTGTTGAACGCCTTCACCACCGCGGCGTCGGGCGCCGCGGCGGCGAGCTCCGCCGCCGCCGATCCGGCCTGCGGCCTGATGCGCTCGAAGGTCTGGAGGTCGACCGGGTTGGTGATGTCCACGAGCACGTGCCCGGCGAGGGCGTCGCCGTACGTGCCGGCCACGTCGCGCAGCGCCCCGTAGGGCACGGCGAGCACCACAAGCCGGCTCGCCAGGGGGTCGCCCACCGTCCCCGAGCCCACGTCGCCGTCGAGCTGGGAGGCGAGCGCCGGCGCGTCGTCGGCCTGATGGCCGAGCAGGGTCACGGCGTGGCCGCCCGCGAGCGCCCGCGTCGCGATCCCGCGGGCCATGTTGCCGGTGCCGATGATCGTGACGTCCATGGCGGAGCCCCCTGTCTGGTCGGACCTGAAGACGGGGTTCCCGCCCGCGCGGGATCCCACTCGCCGGCGAGCGCCGCGGGGCCGGGATCACGCGGTCACGGAGCCTGGGGCAGCCTCGCGGTCCCCCGCTTCGCGGGCGTGGCGGACGGGGGCGGCACCACCGGGCCGATGTCGCCGTCGGGGGCGTCGTCCAGGTCGACGATCACGGGCGCGTGGTCGCTGGGGCCGGTCCCCTTGCGCGCCTGGCGGTCGACCCACGCGGCCCGCACCCGGGCGGCGACGGGGACCGACGCGAGCGCGAGGTCGATCCGCATCCCGAGGTCCTTGTGGAACATGCCCGCGCGGTAGTCCCAGTACGTGAAGATCCGGCGCCCCGGCCACCGCTCGCGCACCACGTCGCGGAGCCCCAGGTCGGTGAGCGCGGCGAGCGCCGCCCGCTCCTTCGGGGTCACGTGCGTGTGGCCGGCGTAGGCCTCCGGGTCGAACACGTCCTCGTCGGTGGGGGCGATGTTCATGTCGCCCAGCACGATCGCGTCGGCGGGGCCGGCGGCGACCACGTCCCGCAGCGCCGCGAGCCAGGCGAGCTTGTAGCGGTAGTGGTCGGAGTCGGGTTGCCGCCCGTTCGGGACGTAGAGGGAGTGGACGCGCACCCCGCCGCACGTCGCGGCGACCGCACGCGCCTCCGGCACCTCCCAGTCGGGCGCCCCCGCGATGCCGGTGACGACGTCATCGAGGCCCACCCGCGACAGGATCGCCACCCCGTTCCACTGCCCCTGGCCGTGTGCCGCCACCGCGTAGCCGCGAGCGTCCAGCTCCCCGCCGAGCAGCTCGGCGAACGCATCGTCGCCGAGCTTCGTCTCCTGCAGGCACACCACGTCGGGCGCCCGCTCGTCCAGCCACGGCAGCAGCCGCGGCATCCGCTGCCGCACGGAGTTGACGTTCCAGGTGGCGATCCTCATCGGCCCCGATCCTGACACCCCCGGACGCGCCCGGCCTTGACCGGGGGGGCCCGCGGGCGTTCGATCCCGTGGACACCCACGAGGAGGCGACCGTGACGACGAGGGCGGACTACACCGAGGACGAGTGGGAGGCGCTGCGCCGCGCGCCGATGGTCGCGGGGCTGGCGGTGTCGTTCGCCGACCCCGGCGGGCCGATCGAGCTGACGAAGGAGTCGATGGCCGCCCGCAGGGCGATCGCCGCGCCGCCGGGCGACGAGCAGCTCTTGATCGCGCTCTCCCAGGACGCGATGGCCCACGCCAAGGAGACCGCCGACCTGAAGCACGCGCTCGGCCTGAAGGGCTCGACCGCGCGCGAGCAGATCGCCGACGAGCTGCGGCGGGTGGCGGGCATCGTCTCCGCCAAGGCGACGCCCGTGGAGGCCGCCGCCTGGCGGGAGTGGATGATGACCGCCGCCCGGGACGCCGCCGACGCGGCCAAGGAGGGCGGCTTCCTGGGCATCGGCGCGGTCCGCGTCAGCGAGGGCGAGGAGCGGATGCTCGCCACCCTCCGCGACATCCTGGGGCTGCCCGCCTCCTGACCGCTCAGCGGCGGCGGCGGTACTGCAGGCCCAGCGTCCCGCCGGGGAGGCTCGCCGACGAGGCGAGATCCCACTCGCTCCGGGGAATCCCGTCGGGGAAGACGCGCAGCCCGCCGCCCCACACGAGCGGCACCAGCATCAGGCGCATCTCGTCGACCAGGTCCGCCCGGAGCAGCGCGTGGATGATGCTCGCGCTGTTCACGATCAGCATGTCGCGGCCGGCCGCCCGCTTCAGCGCCGCGACCTCCTCGGCGGGCTCGCGCCCGGCGACGCGCGCGTTGCTCCACGTCGCCTCGGTCAGGGTGCGCGAGAAGACGACCTTCTCGACCTCGTCGAGCCACACCGCCAGGTCACGCCCGCGGGGCGAGGTTGCGGGGTCGCGGGCCACGGCGGGCCAGTAGCCGTGGAACCCCTCATAGTTGACCCGCCCCATCAGGGCCGTGTCGACGTTGCGGTAGACGCCGGTGAACCACGACATGGTCTCCGGCGCCCCCGCGTGCTCGGTCATCCCCGTCAGGTCGCCGCCCGGCCCGGCCGAGCAGCCGTCCAGGGAGAGCGTCACCGACGCGATCACCGTGCGGCCCTGCGTCCCGGTCATGTCCCCTCCTGTTCCCGGTCGGCTCCGGAACGATGCGAATACGGCAGGTCGCCGCGCGCGATACGGCGGTCCTGCGGATGGCGCGGAGCGGGGGCGACCATAGCGTCGCCCCATGGACCACGAAGGCACGGACGGGGGCGCGCGGCACGCGGTGCGCATGCTGGGGATCGCCCAGGCGGCGGCCTTCGCCGTCACCGGGATCACCGTCACGATCGGACCGCTGTCGCTCCACGAGCTCTCGGGGCGGGAGGGCCTCGGCGGCGCGCTGCTGGCGGTGTTCATCCTCGCCGGCGGCGCCGGGGCGTTCGCCGCCGGCCGGCTGATGCGCCGCGCCGGCCGGCGGGCCGTGCTGGTCGCGGGCCACCTGGCCTACGGGCTCGCCGGCGTCGCCGTTGCGGCGGCGGGCGCGGCCCACTCGCCCCGCGCCATCCTGGCCGCGGCGGCACCGCTCGGGGCCGGCCACGGCGCCGCCCTGCTGGGCCGCTCGGTGGCCGTCGAGCTGCATCCCGAGGGGGAGCGCGGCCGCGCCGTCGGCCGGATCCTCGCCGTCGGGGCCGTGGGGGCCCTCTCGGGGCCCGGGCTCGTCGCCGGCCTGCGGTGGGTCGCGGGGGAGGCCGGCCTCGACGGCCACATGCTGCCGTGGCTGGCGGTGACGGCGCTCGGCGCGGTCGGCGCCCTGGCGGTGTCGCGACTGCGCCTGGGGCCGTCGCCGGCCCGCGCCGTGGCGCCGCCGACCGCCCGCCCCCGCCGGCGGGCCGGCATGGGCACGGCGACGCTGGTGGTGGCGGGCGCCCAGGCGTCGATGCTCGCGCTGATGTCGGTCGTGCCCGTCCACATCCACCACCAGGGCGGCGGCGACGCGCTCATGGCGCTCATCCTGGGCGCGCACCTGGCCTCCATGTACGGCCTGGCGCCGCTCCTGGGGGCGGGCATCGACCGGTGGGGTCACCGCGACGGCATGGTGGCGGCGGCGGGCCTCTGCGTCGCGGGCGCGATGCTGAGCGCCGCCACCCACGTCCCGGTCGTCGCCGCGGCGGGCCTGGTGGCGCTCGGCGCCGGGTGGTGCGCCGGCTACCTCGCCGTCACCGCCGCCGCCGGCGCGGCGGCCGGCGCCCGCGACCCGGCGTCGGCCCTCGGCGCCGCCGACCTGGTCGCGGGCGGCACGGCCGCGGCCGCGGGGATCCTGACCGGGGCGCTGGTCGGCGTGCTGGGCATCGCCCTCCTCGCCTGGCTCGTCGCCTCGGCGATGGGGGTGCTGCTCGTCACCGCCTGCCGGCCGCGGACGGCGACCCCGGCGCCCGCGGGCCCCGGGGCCTGACCGCCGGCGTCAGGCGCCGAGCAGGGCCGCCACCACGATGATCGTCACGATCGTCAGCAGCAGCCCGACGCCGAACAGGATGAGGGTGCTCGCCTTGGGCTCCGGCCCCTCGTGTTCAACGACGGCTTCGTCAACGGGCTCCGGCACGGGTGTCCTCTCGTCAGTTCATCGTAATACGATGTAAATCATGTCACGGTCCGGGGCGCTGTCGAGCCCGGAACGCGCGCCGGGGACGGTTGACACTCCGGAACGGCCGGATCGTTCACAGGTTGTTGACGCTGCGCGCCGGACCTTGACGAACCGTTGACGCCCCCTCGTCCACGATGGATTCAGCGGTCGCCGGAACGCCCTCCGGCGGCCGCACCCCTTTCTTCGGGAGTCGGGAGGACGTCATGGCGGTTCGGACGGTTCGGAACGACGACGAGCAGGTCAGCCTGGCGCTCAAGCTCACCCGGCGCGGGGCCGACCTGCTGCGCGCCGAGCTCGCCGAGCTCATCGAGGAGGGCCGCCCGGCGGCGAACCGGCGGCTGCACGCCGCGTTCGCGTCCGGTGATGGCGACGGCGGGGCCGAGGCGTCCGACGCCGCCTGGGCGCTCGACCGCGTCGAGCGCCGCATCGCGCGCCTCGAGTCGCAGTTGCGCACCGCGGTCATCGTGGACGCCGCGGACCTCGACGAGGACGTCATCGCCGTGGGCCACCGCGTCGACGTCCGGCGGGCCGGCGGGATCGAGCGGAGCTACGTGCTCGTGAGTCCCGTGGAGAGCGACCCCCGCGCCGGGCGCCTCTCGACCGACAGCCCCCTCGGCAGCGCGTTGCTGGGCCGCCGCCCCGGTGACGTGGTCGTGCTGCCGCACAACGG
>DASSBX010000526.1:0-3589 GCA_035698305.1 Miltoncostaeaceae bacterium
AAGGGCCTCGACGGGCTGGCGAAGCGGCGCAAGGTGCGCGTGGTGCACGGCGCGGCGGCGTTCACGTCGCCCCACGAGATGGCGGTCGAGACGGCGGACGGCACCGAGACGATCGCGTTCGCCAGCGCGATCATCGCCGCCCGCGACACCCCCAGGATCGCCACCTCCGGCGCGTTGATGATCGGCGTGAAGTACGTGCCGCCGATCCCGCCGAGGCTGGAGATGGTGAACGTCCCGCCCTGCATCGCCTCGCGGGTGAGCGACCCGTCGCGGGCGTGCTGGGAGAGCCGGCTCAGCTCGCGGGCGATGTCGAGCAGCCCCTTGCGGTCGACGTCGCGGATCACCGGGACCAGCAGGCCGTTGGGGGTGTCCACCGCGAAGCCGATGTGGAAGTGGCGCTTCAGCACCAGCTCGTCGCCCTGGAGCGAGCTGTTGAACTCGGGGAACGCCCGCAGCGTCACCGTCGTCGCCTTCAGCATCAGCGACACCATCGTGAGCTTCACGCCCTCGTCGGCGTGCTCCTCGTTGGTGGCCCTCCGGAACTCCTCGAGGGCGGTGATGTCGGCGTCGTCGTGCTGCGTGACGTGCGGGATCGCCAGCCAGTTGCGGTGGAGCGCCGGGCCGGCGATGCGCTTGATCCGCGACAGCTCCACCGTCTCGACCGGGCCGAAGGCCGCGAAGTCGACCTGCGGCCACGCCGGCAGGCCCTCGAGGGCCGGCGCCCCGGCCGGCGGCGGCGCGGTGGTGCGCTCCGTGGCGGGCGCGGTGGCGCGACCGCCGGCGGCGGCGCCCTCGACGTCCTCCTTCGTGACCCGGCCGCCCCGGCCGGTGCCCCTGACGGACCCCAGGTCGATGCCCCGCTCGCGCGCCAGCCGCCGAGCGGCGGGGCCGGCGTAGACGCCGTCGCCGTCGGCGGACGCCTCCGCGCCGCCGTCCCCGGCGGGCTGCGGGGCCTCGTCGCCGACGCCCTCCTGCTCCGCCTCCGCGCCCGCCGCCCGGGGCGACCGCTCGGCCCCCTCGGGCTCGGCGTCGGGATCCTCCCGCGCCTCGGGCTCCGGCTCCTCCGCCTCGGGCTCCGGCTCCTCCCGCGCCTCGGGCTCCGGCTCCTCCTCGGCGGCCGCCGGCCCGGCGCCGTCGTCGGAGAGCGTCAGGATCAGGTCGCCCTGGGACACGGTGTCGCCCACCGACACGGCCACCTCCTCGACCGTCCCGCCCGACGGCGCGGGGACCTCCATGCTGGCCTTGTCCGACTCGAGCACGATCAGGGGCTGCTCGGTCTCGACGGTGTCGCCCGCCGTCACGAGCACCTCGATGACGGGAACGTCGGCGAAGTCCCCCAGGTCGGGGACGCGGACCTCGCTCACCGGGTCCACGGAGGCGCCGCCTCCGGGTCGATCTCGTAGCGCTCGATGGCCTTCTGCACCGCGGCGGCGCCCAGCGCGCCGTCGTCGGCGAGCGCCGCGAGCGCGGCGACGGCCACGTGGTGGCGGTCGACCTCGAAGAAGCGGCGCAGCCTCACGCGGTAGTCGGAGCGGCCGTAGCCGTCGGTGCCGAGGACCGTGTACGGCCGGTCCACGAACTGGCGGATGGCGTCGGGGAACGCGCGGATGTAGTCCGTCGCCGCCACCGCCGGGCCGTCGCGCCCCGCGAGCTGCTGCTGCACGTACGGCACGCGGCGCTCCTCGTGCGGGTGGAGGCGGCTCCAGCGCTCCGCCTCCATGCCGTCGCGGCGCAGCTCGGTGAAGCTGGTGACGCTCCAGACGTCGGCGGTCACGTCGTTGTGCTGCTCGAGCAGGTCGGCGGCGGCAATCACCTCGCGCAGGATGGCGCCCGACCCCATCAGCTGCACCCGCGGCCCGTCGCCCGTGCCCTCGCGGATGAGGTGCATCCCCCGGATGATCCCCTCCTCGGCGCCCTCCGGCATCGCCGGGTGGGAGTAGTTCTCGTTCAGCGTCGTCAGGTAGTAGAAGACGTCCTCCTGGTCGGTGACCATCCGGCGCAGGCCGTCCTGGAGGAGCACCGCGACCTCGTACGAGAACGTGGGGTCGTAGGCGCGGCAGTTCGGGACCGTCGCGGCCACCACGTGGCTGTGGCCGTCGGCGTGCTGGAGGCCCTCGCCGTTGAGCGTGGTACGGCCGGAGGTGCCGCCGATCAGGAACCCGCGGGAGCGCTGGTCGCCCGACGCCCAGATCAGGTCGCCGACCCGCTGGAACCCGAACATCGAGTAGAAGATGAAGCACGGGATCATCGGGATCCCGTTGGTGGAGTACGAGGTGGCGGCGGCGATCCACGACGACAGCGCCCCGGCCTCGCTGATGCCCTCCTGCAGGATCTGCCCCTTCTTGTCCTCCCGGTAGAACATGAGCTGCTCGGCGTCCTCGGGCGAGTAGAGCTGCCCCACCTGGGAGAAGATCCCGAGCTGGCGGAACATGCCCTCCATGCCGAACGTGCGCGTCTCGTCGGCGACGATGGGGACCACGTGGGGACCGATGCGCTTGTCGCGCAGCACGGTGCTCAGGCCGCGCACGAACGCCATCGTCGTCGAGATCTGGCGCTCCCCCGTGTCCTTCAGCAGCGCGTCGAACGCCCCCAGGGGCGGCACCTCCATGGACGCCGCCCGGGGCCGCCGCGCCGGCAGGCTGCCGCCCAGGCGCTCGCGCGACTCGCGCAGCAGGCGCATCTCCGGGCTGTCGGCGCGCGGCTTGTAGAGCTTCGCCGCCTTCGCGTCCTCGTCGCTGAGCGGGACGTTGAAGCGGTCGCGGAAGATGAGGAGGGCCTCCTCGTTCATCTTCTTCGCCTGGTGGGTGATGTTCTTCGACTCACCCGCCGCGCCCATGCCGTAGCCCTTGATCGTCTTCGCCAGGATCACGGTGGGCTGGCCCACGTGCCGCACCGCGGCGTGGTACGCGGCGTAGACCTTGCGGGGGCTGTGACCCCCGCGGTTGAGGGCCCAGATCTGCGGGTCGCTCAGGTGCGCCACGCGCTCCTTCAGCTCCGGGTGGGCGCCGAAGAACCGCTCCCGCACGAAGTCGGCGTCGCGTGACTTGTACTCCTGGTACTCGCCGTCGAGGGCCTCGGTCATGCGCCGCTTCAGCAGCCCGTCGCGGTCGGCGGCCAGGAGCGGGTCCCAGTTCTCGCCCCAGATCACCTTGATGACGTTCCAGCCGGCGCCGCGGAAGTTGGTCTCGAGCTCCTGGATGATCTTCCCGTTCCCGCGCACCGGGCCGTCCAGTCGCTGCAGGTTGCAGTTGATCACGAAGATCAGGTTGTCCAGGCGCTCGCGGCCGGCGAGCGAGATCGCGCCCATCGACTCGGGCTCGTCCATCTCGCCGTCGCCCATGAACGCCCACACCCTGCGGCCGGCCGTGTCCTGGATGCCGCGCCCGTGCAGGTACTGGAGGAAGCGAGCCTGGTAGATCGCCATGATCGGGCCGAGCCCCATCGAGACCGTGGGGAACTGCCAGAAGTCCGGCATCAGCCACGGGTGGGGATAGGACGACAGGCCGCCGCCTTCCGAGAGCTCCTGCCGGAAGTTGTGCAGCTTCTCCACCGAGAGGCGCCCTTCGAGGAACGCGCGGGCGTAGATGCC
>DASSBX010000527.1:0-3242 GCA_035698305.1 Miltoncostaeaceae bacterium
GAGCGCCTGCGCGGCGAGCAGGGCGGAGGTGCGCCGGCCGAAGCGCGAGCGGATCGCCGGCGCGACGAGGCCGCCGACGATCTGCGACCCGGCGACGATCGCGGCGACCAGCCCGGCGACCCCGTACGCCTCCGGGTCGCCGTAGAGGTCGAGCAGGTAGGGCTGCAGGGCGTAGAAGACGTAGATCCCCACCCCGCCCGAGAACGGGGCGGCGAGCATGATCCAGCGCACCGAGGGGACCCGGATGCCGTAGTCGAGGGAGTCCGACACCAGGACGCGCATCTCCGCCAGGGGACGCCCACGCCGCGTCGGGGTGAAGCCGACGTCGCGCATCAGCACGAACGCCACGCCGAACATCACGACGAGCACGCCCGCCCGGAGCACGAACGGCACGCCCAGGCTGGTCTCCTGGGCGACGTAGCCGCCGGCGACCGAGCCGGCGAGCATCCCGACCCCGGTCAGCACCTGCGCCCGGGAGAACACGGCGTCGAGCGAGCCCCGGAACCCCGTGGCGTCGAGCGCATCGACGAGCCAGGCCTCGGTCGCCCCCGAGAAGAACGTGAAGCCGAGCCCCAGCAGCAGGGAGACGACCGCCCACGCCCAGAACGGGGCGGTGACCTCCCAGAGCAGCACGTAGAGGGCGGTGGTCACGGCGAGCGTGACCGTCCCCAGCAGGAACGAGGCCCGCCGCCCCCACATGTCGGCGACGATGCCCGTGGGGACCTCGAACGCGACCATCCCGGCCGTGAAGAAGGCGTTCGCGGCGAAGGCCTCGAGGTTCGACAGCCCCGCGTCGAGGAGGAAGAGGGTGTTGATCCCCCAGATCAGCGACGCCGCGAGCGTGTTGCCCAGCACCAGCACGTAGTAGGTGCGGGTGACGGCGGCGGAGGAGGTGGTCACGGTGCTGTTCGACAAGCGTCGAACGCTAGCGCGTCGGGACGGGGGCCGACGCGGCTCCCGGCGCGCGCCGCGGTCGCCTAGTCTGGACCGGCGGCGCAGACCACGAGGGGGGACCGATGGACATCGGCAAGATCACCGACAAGGCGAAGGAGCTCATCGACCAGCGCGGCGGCATGGACGCGCTGAAGGAGGACGCGGAGGAGCTCAAGGACATCGCCACCGGCGAGGGAAGCCTCACCGACAAGGCGAAGGCGGCCGCGGAGGCCATCAAGGACCCGGGCGCCAAGGGCGACGATCCGCCCGCGAACCCCGCCGGCTAGCGGTTCAGAGGTCGCGCAGCTCGGATGCCGGGAGGTCCTCCGGCAGGGGGATCTCCTGCGGCGTCCGGGGGTCCGTGTCGGACCAGTCCCGGTACGCCTGCCCGTCGCGGCCCTCGTGCGGGTTGGCCCCGCCGATCGCGAGCACGCTCACGAGCTCCGGCCCGAGGTTCAGCACGCGGCGGCGCACGCCGGGCGCGACGCGCATGATCTCGCCCGCCGCCAGGTCGGTCGGCTCGCCCTCGATCTCCACGGTGAGCCGCCCCGACAGCACCAGGTAGACCTCCTCCTGGCGCTCGTGGCGGTGGATGCGGCCGCGTTGTCCGGGCCGCAGGAGCATCTGGTTCAGGCCGAAGCTGGTGACACCCAGGGCACGCCTGAGGGGGACGAACCGCTCGGGATCGTCCGGGTCGAGCCTCGCGCGGGCGACGCCGTCCTCCATCGCGCGGCAGGATAGCCGAGTGGGATCAGCCTCCGTCGGACGCGTCGAGACCCGGCGCGCGGTCCTGTTCACGCCGAATGCGCCGCTGCGCCTCGACTCGGGTGCCGCCCTGGCGCCGGTCGAGGTCGCGTACGAGACGTACGGGCGGCTCGACGCGCGCCGCGCGAACGCCGTGGTCATCTGCCACGCCCTGACCGGCGACGCCCACGCCGCCGGCCACCACGGCGACCCCGACCGGCCGGGCTGGTGGGACAACTTCATCGGCCCCGGGAAGCCGGTCGACACGGACCGCTTCTTCGTGATCTGCGCGAACCTGCTGGGCGGCTGCCAGGGCACCACGGGGCCGTCGTCGATCGACCCGTCCACCGGCCGCCCGTACGGCCTGCGCTTCCCCCTGTTCACGGTCTCCGACCTGGTGCGGGTGCACCGGGCCCTCGTGCGCCACCTCGGCATCGAGCGGCCCCTGGCGGCGGTCGGCGGGTCGCTCGGCGGCATGCAGGCGCTGCAGTGGTCGCTCGACGCGCCCGGCGAGCTGGGGGCCGCCCTGGTGATCTGCGCGTCCAGCCGGCTCTCGGCGCAGAACATCGCCTTCTCCGCCGTCGCGCGGGAGGCGATCATGAGCGACCCGGACTTCCACGGCGGCGACTACCTGGAGGCGGGGACGCGGCCGGACCGCGGCCTCGCGACCGCGCGGATGCTCGCCCACATCACGTACCTGTCCGAGGAGTCGATGCGCCACAAGTTCGGGCGCCGGATCCAGGACGCCGACGCCCCGCGGTTCGGCTTCGACGTGGACTTCGAGGTGGAGAGCTACCTCCAGCACCAGGGCGCGTCGTTCCTGAAGCGCTTCGACGCCGGCAGCTACCTCTACCTGACGCGCGTCATGGACTACTACGACGCGTTCGCCGACCCGGCGGCGACCTCGCGGGCGCTGGCGGGCACCGCCACCCGCTACCTGGTGCTGTCGTTCGACAGCGACTGGCGCTTCGACACCGCGCACTCCAGAGAGATCGTGCGGGTGCTGTCCGCCGGGGGCGCCCACGTGACGTTCCGCGAGATCCGGTCGCCCCACGGGCACGACTCCTTCCTGCTGGAGATCCCGGAGTACCACCGGACGGTCGCGGGCTTCATGGACCGCCTGCACCGGGAGCCGGAGCCGTGAGGCCCGACCTCCAGGTGGTGGCGGCGCTGGTGCCCGAGGGGTCGCGGGTGCTCGACCTGGCGTGCGGCGAGGGGGAGCTGCTCGCCGAGCTGGCGCGCGCCCGCGGCTGCCGGGTGCAGGGCGTGGAGCGCGACCCGGATGCCTTCCACGCCTGCGTGATGCGCGGGCTGCCGGTGGTGCAGGCCGACATCGACGACGGGCTGCCGGAGTTCGACGACGACGGGTTCGACCTGGTTGTTTTGTCGCAAGCGCTGCAGGCGACGCGGCGGCCCGTCCGGGTATTGCGGGAGATGATGCGCGTCGCCCCCGCCGGGATCGTCTCGTTCCCCAACTTCGGCCACTGGCGCCTGCGTGCCGGCCTGCTGGTGCGCGGCACGATGCCCGTCAGCCGGACGCTGCCGCACCCGTGGTTCGCGACCCC
>DASSBX010000528.1:0-5724 GCA_035698305.1 Miltoncostaeaceae bacterium
CGGCGCGCCCCGAGCACTTCGGCGGCGTCGCCACGATCGTGGCGAAGCTGCTGCTGGCCGTCCGCCCCGACCGGGCGGTGTTCGGCCAGAAGGACGCCCAGCAGGTGGCCGTGGTGCGGCGCCTGATGGCCGACCTGCACCTCGACGACATCGAGCTCGTCGTGGCGCCCACGTTCCGCGAGCCCGACGGGCTCGCCATGAGCAGCCGCAACGCCTATCTCGGTCCCGAGGACCGCGCGGCGGCGACGGCCCTCAGCCGCGGCCTGCGGGCCGCGGAGGCGCGCGCCCGGGAGGGCGAGCGCGACGCCGCCCGCCTCACGGCGGCGGCCCGTGCGGTGATCGAGGCGGAGCCCCGCTGCGCCCTCGAGTACGCCGCCGTCGTCCATCCCGACACGTTCGCCCCCCTCGCGACGCTCGAGGGGCCCGCCCTGCTCGCCGTGGCCGCCCGCGTGGGGCCCGCCCGGCTCATCGACAACGTCCTGCTCCCCGCCACCCGTCCCCGGAGGACCGCCAACGTGCCGCTCCGCACCCGCACGATGATGAAGAGCAAGATCCATCGCGCCACCGTGACCGGCGCCGACCTGAACTACGTCGGCAGCATCACGGTCGACACCGACCTGCTCCAGGCGGCGGACATCCTCCCCTACGAGCAGGTCGTGGTCCTCAACATCAACACCGGCGCGCGCTTCGAGACCTATGCGATCGAGGGCCCCGCCGGGCGGGGCGACATCTGCCTGAACGGGGCCGCCGCGCGCCTTGCGCAGCCCGGCGACCTCGTGATCGTGCTGACCTACGCGGAGTACGACGCGGCCGAGCTCGAGGGCTTCGCGCCGATCGTCGTCCACGTCGATTCCCAGAACAAGCAGGTGGACGTGTCCCCCGCCTTCGAGGGCGTCCCCGTGCTGTGGGAGGAGCGATAGCCATGAGCATTCGCCTGTCCGCCGACGAGATCCGCGCCCGCAAGGGCGGCACGCGCCTGGCGATGCTGACCGCCTACGACTACCCGACGGCGTTGGCCCTGGAGGCCGCTGGGGTCGACGTCATCCTCGTCGGCGACAGCCTCGGCGAGGTGGAGCTGGGCTTCCCGACCACGCGCGACGTGACGCTGGCGATGATGGCGCACCACGTGCGGGCCGTGCGCAACGGCGCCCCGGAGACGCACGTCTGCGGCGACATGTCCGCCGGGACGTACCGGACGGCGCAGGAGGCGGTCGAGAGCGCCCGGGTGCTGGTGGCCGCCGGGGCCGACTCGGTGAAGCTGGAGGGCGGGTTGGCTCCGCAGGTGTCGGCGATCATCGCGGACGGGATCCCGGTGATCGGCCACGTCGGCCTGCTGCCGCAGACGGCGGAGGTGTACCGCCGGGAGGGCAGGACGCCGGAGGAGGCCGACCGCATCGCGGCCGAGGCCCGGGCGCTCGACTCCGCCGGCTGCTGCGCGATCGTGATCGAGGCGGTCCCGGCGGAGCTGGCGGAGCGGATCACGCGCGAGGTGGGCGCGCCGACGATCGGGATCGCCGCGGGCACCGAGACCGACGGCCAGGTGCTCGTCTCGACCGACCTGATCGGGCAGCTCCCGACGGTGCCGCGCTTCGTGAGGCCGCGGGCGGACGTGTACGGCGCCGTCGTCGGCGCGGCGGCCGGCTACGTGGCGGAGGTGCACGGGGCGGCGGCCCCGGCGCGCGCCGCGGCCGGCGGCGCGGGCGGCGGCGGGATGTACCGGGCCGGGTGAGCCGGCCGCTGCCGGTGCAGGAGCGCGCGGAGCCCGCCGCCCCCGGGGCGGGCGTCGCCGACTGACCCGGCGTCCCGTGGACGCTAGGTTTGGGGCCGTGCCCGCCGGTCTCACCACCTTCCGAGTGCAGACCGCCGGAGAAGGGCGGACATCCGCGGGTCGCTGAGAGACGCCCCCGGCGGGCCGCAGGCGTGGGTCGCCGTGGCGAGCGCGGTGGCCGGTTTCGCGGCGTGCCTCGCCGGCCGGATCGCCGGCGGGGGGTCGGTCGACCTCGAGTGGGCACCCACGCTCGACATGCGCCTGGAGCTCGCGTTCGACGGGCTCGCGGCGCTCTACGCGCTGCTCGCCACGGGCATCGGCGCCCTGGTCTTCGCCTACGGCGCCGGCTACCTGCCCCTGCACCTGCGCCACCAGGGCCGCTCGAAGCGCGACGCGCGCCGGTTCTGGCCCTGGATGGTGCTGTTCATGGCGGCGATGGTCGGGCTCGCGTGCGCGCTGGACCTCGTGCTGCTGTTCGTCCTGTTCGACATCACCGCGATCGCCTCGTACTTCCTGATCGGGTTCGACCGCGAGCGCCGGGAGGCGCGCGGCGCGGCCCTCATGGCGATGCTCGTCACGGGGATCGGCGCCGTCGCGCTGCTGATCGGCGCCGTCCTCCTGTACGCCGAGTACGGCACGTTCTCGATCCCAGAGCTCTTCGCGCGGGCCGAGGCGGACGGGACCACCGTCGCCGCCGCCGCGCTGATCGCCGTCGCCGCGCTCGCGAAGAGCGCCCAGGTGCCGCTCCACTTCTGGCTGCCGCGCGCGATGGCCGCCCCAACCCCGGTGTCGGCCTACCTCCACTCGGCCGCGATGGTCGCGGCCGGCGTCCTCGTGCTCGGGCGGATCCACCCGCTGCTCGCCCTCGACGACCGCGTGCTGGACGGCCTGCTCGTGGTCGGGCTGGCCTCCATCGTGGTCGGCAGCCTCCTGGGGCTCGCTCATGACGAGCTGAAGCAGATCCTGGCCCACTCCACGATCTCGCAGTACGGGTACGTCGTCGCGCTGTACGGCATGGGGGGCGCGACGGCCGCCGGGGCGGCCGCCTTCTACGTGGTGGCGCACGCCATCGCGAAGAGCGCGCTGTTCATGACGGCCGGCGCGGTGACCGAGGCGACGGGCGAGTCGCGGCTGTCGCGGCTCGGGGGCCTGTGGCGGCGGATGCCGGCGCTCGCCGTGGCGAGCGGCGTGGCCGCGGCGACCCTCGCCGCGCTGCCCCTGACCCTGGGATTCTTCAAGGACGAGCTGTTCTTCGCGGCGGCCGTCGACGCCGGCCCGCCGGTCGCCGCCATGGCCGTCGTCGCGGCGGCCCTGACGTTCGCCTACATCGGGCGGTTCTGGCTCGGCATCTTCGCCGGCCGCCCGGGCGCGGAGCCGTCCCGCGTCCCCGCGCTGCTGGTGGCGCCCGTCGCGGTCCTCGCCGCCGTCGCCCTGGCCGGGGGTCTCGTGGTGGCGCCGTTCGCGCGGCTCGCGGAGGCGGCGGGGGCCGTCACCCACGGTGCCCCCGTCGTCGTGGACCCCGCCTACCACCTCGCCGCGAGCGCGGAGAACCTGATGGCCCTCGGCGCGTACGCGCTGGGCGCCCTGATCCTCGCCGCGCCGCGGGCACGGGAGGTGGTGGTGGCGGCGGTCGCCCGCGCCGGCGACGTCGTCGGACCGCGCCGCATCTACGGCACCTCGCTCGCCGCGCTCAACCGCTGGTCGGACGCCCTGCACGGGGCCGAGGTCCGCGACCTGCGCAACAGCATCGCCGCGGTGCTCGTGCCCACGGGCGTGCTGGTGGCGGTGGCGTTCATCGTGACGCCGACGGAGGGCGTCTACCAGGTGGGCGAGATCCACCACGACGACGCGCCGATCGTCGTGCTGCTGATCCTGTCGGTGGCGGCCGCGGTGAC
The DNA here is from genome assembly GCA_035698305.1 of Miltoncostaeaceae bacterium. GTDB lineage: Bacteria > Actinomycetota > Thermoleophilia > Miltoncostaeales > Miltoncostaeaceae > Miltoncostaea. Next base: position 3,664 of record DASSBX010000528.1, read on the forward strand.
GGTCGCGCGGGACGACGGCCGGGTGCGGCCGGTGCTGGCCCTGTCGGTGCTGGGCTTCGCGCTCGCCGCCGCCTACGCGATCCTCGGCGCCCCCGACGTCGCCCTGGTCGCGGTGGTGGTGGAGTCGGTGGTCACGCTCGCGTTCATCGGGGTCTACTCCCGGCTGCCGTCGACGGAGCCGGTGGAGCTGGTGCCTCCCCGGCGGCGGCGGCGGCCGTCGCGGAACGTCATCGCCGGCATCGTCGCCGGCATCACGTCGTTCGTCGCCATCTGGGCGGCGCTGTCGCGTACCAGCGTCGCGGGCGGCGACGCCGCCGAGCAGATCGAGCGGACGCCGTCCGCGCACGGGGGCGACGTCGTGACGGTCACGCTGGCCGACTTCCGCGGCCTGGACACGATGGTGGAGATCACGGTGCTGGCCGTCGCGATCGTGGGCGTCGCGAGCCTGCTGCGGCGCGGGAGGAGCTGGTGAACGTCGTGGTCGACACGATCGCGCCGCGGCTGCTCGGCCCCTCCCTGATGGTCGCCGCCGCGATCATCGTGAAGGGCTACACCGACGTGGGCGACGGCTTCAGCGCCGGCGTGATCGTGGCCCTCGCGATCTCCCTGCGCTACATCACCCTGGGCCCGGAGCTGACGGAGCGCAGCCTGCCCATCCTGCGCTACGCGCCCGTCGCGACGTCCGTGGGCATGCTCATCGCGCTCGGCTTCGGGTTCGCGGGCGTCGTCGCCGGCGAGCCGCCCTTCACCCACCACCCCGGACCGGGGGACGACGTCGTGAAGATCGGGACGCTCGAGCTCATCACCGCCGTGGGCTTCGACATCGGCCTGTTCCTGCTCGTCACCGGCGCCCTCGTGACGCTGGTGCACCACCTGGCCCACCTCGTCGAGGAGGTGGGCCCGTGACGCTGGTCTTCGCGCTCGCGGCGGGGACGATCTTCGGCATCGGCGCGTACCTGCTGCTCAACCGGGACCTCCTGCGGGTGGTCCTCGGCATCGTGCTGATCTCGCAGGCGGCAACCCTCACGCTGATCGCCTCCGGGCAGACCCGGGGCGTCGCCCCCATCTATCCCCTGACGCACGGGGTCGTGAGCGACCCGCTGAGCCAGGCGATGGCCCTCACCGCCATCGTGATCGGGCTCGCCGTCACGGCGCTGCTGCTGGCCCTCGTGCTGCGGGTGGTGCGTGCGTACCGGTCGAAGGAGCTCGACGACGTGGCGCACGAGGAGGCGGCCCGCGCGGAGCGGCTCGAGGCGCGCGACGCCCGCGCGCACGAGGACGAGGAGGCGGCGGCCCGGTGACCGCGATGGTCGTCGCCCTGCTCGTCCCGTGGGCCGCCGGCGCGATCCTGGTGCTGCTCGACGGGCGGCGGCCGGTCGTCGGCTGGATCGCCGTCGCCGCGCTGCTGGGGAACGTGGCGGCCCTGGTGGTCCTCGCCGCGGAGGTGATCACGGACGGGACCGTGACCGTCACCACCGGGAACTGGCCGGTGGGGGTCGGCATCAGCCTGCGCGCCGACGCCCTCGGCGCGCTGTTCGCCTGCCTGTCGTCGATCGCCGTGCTCGCGGCGATGGTGCACGAGGTGCTCGACGGCGTGCGCGAGCGGGCGTTCCCCGGGCTCGTGGTGCTGCTGACGACCGGCCTCACCGGCGTCTTCGTGACCGGGGACCTCTTCAACTTCTACGTCTTCTTCGAGCTCGCGATGACCGCCGCCTACGTGCTGGCCACCTACGGCGGCGGCCGCCGCGAGCTGAGCGCGGCGCTGGTGTTCACCGCCGTCAACCTGCTGGGGACGTTCATCTTCCTGCTGTCGGTGGCCGGCGTGTACCACGTGACCGGGACGCTCGACATGGCGACGATCGCGACCCGGATGGACGACGTCGAGCCCGCGGCGGCCGTGCTGATCGCCGTCGGCTTCTTCGTGGCGTTCAGCGTCAAGCTCGGGTTGTTCCCCTTCCACTTCTGGCTCCCGACCGTCTACACCGGGTCCCGCCCCGCGGTGGCCGCGATCCTCAGCGGCGCCGTGGCCAACATCGGCGCGTACGGGTTGCTGCGTTTCGG
>DASSBX010000529.1:0-2428 GCA_035698305.1 Miltoncostaeaceae bacterium
GGCGCGCGCGGCGTACGCGCAGGCGGCCGAGCACCTGGAGCGGGCCCTCGCCATCCCCGGCCTGGACGCGACCCGACGGGGCGACCTGCTGGTGGGCCTGGGCCAGGCTCGGGCGCGGGCCGGCGCCGTCGACGCCGCCCGGGTCGCGTTCGACGGTGCGGCGGCCATGGCGCGCGCCGACGGCGACGGGGTTCTGCTGGCGCGGGCGGCCATCGGGGCGGGCGGCCTGGGTGTGGTGGTCGCGGGTGAGGACCCCGCGCGCTCGGCGCTGCTGCGCGAGGCGATCGCCACGCTCGGCGACGGCGAGCCCGCGCTGCGCGCGCGCCTGATGGCCCGTCTGGCGACCGAGCGCCCCTACGCCCCGGGCGGTGACCGGTTGGCCCTGAGCGCCGAGGCGCTCGAGCTGGCCCGGGAGTCGGGCGATCCGGACGCCCTGCTCGAGGCCCTCGTCGCCCGGCGAATCGGCGTGTGGGACCCGGACCACCTGGGCGAACGGGAGGCCACCTCGCGCGAGCTCGTCGCGATGGGCCGCGGCCGGGGCGACCGCGAGCGCGAGCTCCAGGGCCACCACTGGCTGATGGTCGACCTGCTGGAGGCCGCCGACGTGCGGGGCGCGGAGCGCGAGCTCGCCGCGCACGAGCGGCTGGCAGACGCCCTCTGCCTGCCCGCCTACCGCTGGTACGGGCCGATCTGGCGCGGCCTGATCGCCGTGCTGCGGGGCGATGCCGCCGCCGGGGCGCGGCTCGCCGCCCGGGGTGCCGAGCTGGGCGCCGCGGCCGGCGACGCCAACGCCGAGCTCTCGGCGGTGATGAACGCGGTCACCGCCCGGTTCATCGAGGGGCGCACCGCCGAGGAGGACGCGGCGCTGCTGGAGCGCTTCGTCGCGACCTCGCCCGTGGGCATCGCCTACCGCAGCATGCTCGCCTGGGTGCTCGCGGCCCGGGGCGACGCGGCGTCCGCCCGCGCGCATCTGGCGATCGTGGCCCGCGACGGCTTCGCCGACCTGCCCCGCGACGTCAACTGGATGTCGGCGATGCACGAGTCGGCCGAGGCCGCGCTGGCGCTGGGTGACGAGGTCGTGATGGCCGACGCGGAGCGCCTGCTGGTCCCCTTCCGCGGCCGGCTGGTGCTCTCCGGCCGGGCGACCTGCAGCTACGGCCTGGTCGACACGATGCTCGGGCGGCTGGCGGCCCGCCTCGGCCGCGCCGGCGAGGCGGCCGCCCGTCTCGACGCGGCCGAGGCGATCGCCGCCCGCAACGCGCTCACCCCGCTCGGGGAGATGGCGCGCGCGGCGCGGGCGGGGTGCGCGTGAGCGCCCGGGCCACGCGGAACCTCAGCCCGCCCCCAGGACGGTGGCGCCGCGGGCGGCGCGGGCGCCGGGGCGGGGCCCGGCGGCCCGGCGGGCGAGCAGGGCCACCGCGACGGCGGCGGGGACCAGCGCGCCGAGCGCCCACGGCAGCGTCGTCGCGCCCGCCAGGAACCCGATCAGCGGCGGGCCCAGCAGGAAGCCGATCGAACCCGTGGACGACACCGCCGCGATGCCCGGACCCGGTGCGGTGCCGGGCTGGCGGCCGGCGGCGCTGAACATGAGCGGCACCGCGTTCGCCACCCCCAATCCCACCAGGAACAGGGCGACAAGCGCGACCTGCTGGGACCCGGCGATCAGCATCGCCGCGAGCGGCAGGGCGGTCAGGGCGGCGCCGCCACGCAGCAGCCACACCGCCCCGAACCGGCGGTTGAGGGCGTCGCCCACCAGGCGCCCCACCGTCATGCCGGAGGTGAACACCGCGTAGGCCAGGGCGGCGACCGCGGCCGACGCGCCCAGGTCGTTGCGCATCAGGATCCCGCTCCAGTCGGCCATCGCCCCCTCGGTCATCATCACCAGCAGGCACAGCGCGGCCAGCAGCGCCACGCCGCGCGACGGGAGGGTGAACCGCGCCGCCGCGTCGCCCTCGGCGGCCGAGCCCTGGCCCAGGCGGGGGGCGCAGACGGCGAGCAGCGCCCCCAGCAGGACCGCCGCGACCGCGACCGTCACCCTGTTGTCCACGCCCAGGGCGGCGCCCGCCGCGCCCAGCCCGGCGCCCGCCGCGCCCCCGAGGGCCCAGCCGGCGTGCAGCGACGACATGATCGGCCGCCCGCCCGTGATCTCGATGTGGACCCCGTGGCTGTTCATCGCCACGTCCATCGCCGCGCTCGCGCCGCCCAGCACCACCAGCGCCGCGGCGGTGAGCAGGGGCGTGGGCGCCAGCACCGGCAGGTTCACCGCCGCCACGCAGGCCGCCCCGCCCGCCACGGCGACCGGCCCGGAGCCGCGGCGCGCCACCGCCTGCCCGGCGATCGGCACGGCCACGATCACGGCCAGGGACATGCACAGCACGATCAGGCCCACCTGGAGCGAGGAGAGACCGAACCGCTCCTGGATCGACGG
>DASSBX010000530.1:0-10637 GCA_035698305.1 Miltoncostaeaceae bacterium
CTGCGACGCCGTCACCGGGCGGGAGGGCTCCGCCTCCGTGCTCACCGACCTGGAGCGCTCCAACATGTTCCTGGTCCCGCTCGACTCGCGGCGCGGGTGGTACCGCTACCACCACCTCTTCGGCGAGCTGCTGCGCCACGAGCTCACGTTGGAGCACCCGGCGGAGGTCCCGGAGCTGCACCGGCGGGCGTCGCGGTGGTTCGAGTCGCAGGGCGACATGGACGAGGCGATCCATCACGCCCACGCCGCCGGCGACCTGGACCGCGCCGCCGACCTCATCGCCGGCTGCTGGGCCGGCTACGAGCGCAGCGGCTGGACCGCGACCACCCAGCGCTGGCTGAGCCTGCTGCCCGACCCGGTGGTGCGGGCCGACCCGCGGCTGTGCCTGGCGGCGGCGCTCATCGCGATCAACCTGGGCAGGGGCGCGTCGGCGGCGCCGTGGCTCGACGCGGCGGAGCGGGCGGCCGGCACGCCCGGCGCGCCCGGCGACGCGCGGGCCATCGCCAGCGACGTCGCGTCGGGGCGCTCGCTGGTGGCGCTGCTCGCGGGCGACGCGCCCGCGGCGGTGGCGATCGGCCGCGACGCGCTGGCCCTCAGCGAGGGGGTCCCGCCCTGGTCCCGCTCGATCGCGTGCCTGGCGCTCGGCATCGCCCTCCACGGGGCGGCCGAGCGGGAGGCCGCCTACCCGTACCTGGAGGAGGTCGTCGAGCTGTCGGGGATGTCGCAGGCCCCGGCGGTCGTCGCGCTGAGCCACCTGGCCGACACCGACCTGGACCGGGGCGACGTGGCGCTGGCCGAGCGGCGGGCGCAGCGGGCGATCGACCTGGCGTCGCAGGAGCGGCACGCCGAGTACCCCCACGCCGCGGGGGCGCACGCCGCCCTGGCGAGAGCGCGTGCGCTGCGGGGCGACCACGGCGCCGCCCGCGAGTACGCCGACCGCGCGGTCGACCTCGCACGACGCGGCCACTCCCGGCCCGAGACCGCCCACGCGATCCTGGTGCGGGCCATGGTGCGCGTGGCGGCGGGCCACCAGGACGCCGCGCGCCGCGACGTGGAGGAGGCGCGGGCGATGCTGGACGGCGCCGTCGGCGCCCGCAACCTGCTGCGCATGATGGCGGTGGTGGAGGAACAGCTCGACGGGCCGGCGCCCCAGGCGGCGACGGGGGGCGATCTGACCGACCGCGAGCTGGCGGTGCTGCGGCGGCTGACCGGCGACGGCTCGGCGCGCGAGATCGCCGCCGACCTGTACGTGTCGCACAACACCGTGAAGACCCAGATGCGGGCCATCTACCGGAAACTGGGGGTGGCGACGCGCGAGGACGCGGTGGCGGCGGCCCGCGAGCGCGGGCTGCTGCCGCGGTCCCTCTCCGGGTAGTTGGAGGCCGTCCTCCCGGTCCGGGGGCCGTTCTCGCTCGCGGCGGCGGCCCGGTTCCTGGCGGGCTTCTCCCCCCTCGCCCGCCCCGACGCCGCCGACGACGACGTGCTGCGCCTGGCGTTCGCGCTGGACGGGACGGGGGCGCCCGCGGGGATCGCGCTGCGCCAGGACCGCGACGGGACCGTCCGTGGGACCGCATACGGCGACGCGGATCCCGAGGCGGTGGCCGCCCAGGCGGCGCGGGCGCTGTCGCTCGACGTCGACGGGACGCCGATGGAGGAGGTGGCGGCCCGCGACCCGATCGTGGCGAGCCTGCTGGCGCGCTACGGCGCCCTGCGCCCGGTGCTGTTCGCGAGCCCGTTCGACGCGGGCGTGTGGGCGATCCTGACGCAGCGGACGCAGTTCCGGCAGACGATCGCGCTGCGCGACCGCCTCAGGGAGCTCGCGCCCGCCGAGGTCGAGGTGGACGGGCACGCGCTGCGCCCGTTCCCCGGCCCCCACGCCCTCGTCGACCTGGAGCCCGTCAGCGGGCTGCCGCTGCCGAAGGTGGAGTGGTTGCGGGAGCTGGCGCGGGCCGCCGTCGACGGGCACCTCGATCCCGGGCGCCTGCGCGCGTTGCCGCCGAACGAGGCGCTGCGCGAGCTGCGGGAGCTGCCCGGGGTGGGCGCGTACTCGTCCGAGTTCATCCTGATCCGGGGCGCGGGCGCGCCGGACGTGCTGCCGCTGGCCGAGCCACGCGTGCGCCAGGCGGTCCGGGTCCTCTACTGCCTGCCCGGCGAGCCGTCGGCCGCGGAGCTGGCCCGGGCGGCCGAGGCGTGGCGGCCGCTGCGCTCGTGGGTGTGCCTGCTGCTGCGGGCGCGACTGGCCGAGCAGCCGCGCTGACGCACGTCCGAGGGCCCGGCGGCTGCCGGGCCCTCGGTGGTGCGGCGCGGGGGGCGGCTACACGCCGGCCGGGCTGGCCTCGCCCTCCCGCTCGCCGTCCGACTCGGAGAAGCCGATCCTCCGGTGCAGGCGGCGCAGGGGCCGCGGGGCCCACCAGTTCCAGTCGCCGAACAGGGCCATCAGGGACGGGACCAGCAGCGCCCGGATGATGGTCGCGTCGATCAGGACCGCCAGGGCGGTGCCGACGCCGAGCTCCTTGATCAGCGTGATCTCGGAGGTCGCGAAGGCGCCGATCGCGACCGCGAACAGCAGGGCCGCGGCGGTGACGATCCGGCCGGTGCGCTGGAGGCCGACGGCCACCGACTCACGGGTGTCCATGCCGCTGTCGTGGGCCTCCTTGATGCGGGACAGCAGGAACACCGCGTAGTCGGTGGACAGGCCGAAGGCCATCGCGCCGAGCAGGATCGGCTGGGTGAGGTCCAGGGCGCCGACGCTGTCGTAGCCGAGGAGCCCCTCGAGGCGGCCGTCCTGGAACACCCACACCAGGATGCCCAGCGTGGAGCCCAGGGTCAGGAGGTTCATGATCACGGCCTTCACGGGCAGGATCACCGAGCCGGTCATGATGAACAGCGCGATGATCGTCACCGCGGCGATCAGCAGGACCGCGTAGGGCAGGTGCGCCCCGAGGCTTGCCTTCTGGTCCACGAAGCTGGCGGCGAGGCCGCCGACGTCGGCCGGGAAGGGCGCGGGGGTGGCGCGGACGTCGCGCACCAGTTGCTGGGCGGGGTCCGACAGGCCGTTCTGATCGCCATAGACGTCGATCCGCCACGTGTCGGATCCGACGACGGCCGGCGGGGTCACGCCCGCGACGTTCGGCAGGTCCCCCAGCCGCTGAGCGTAGTCCGCGAGGGCGGCCTTCGCCTGCGGGGAGTCGGGGGCGTCGACCGCGATGTAGACGGGCTGGCTGCGGTCCTCCGGGAAGTCGGCGGTCAGGCTGTCGGACACCTGCCGCGCGGTGGCGCTGGTGGGCAGCACGCCCGCGTCCACCGACGTGAACGTGATGCCGAGCGCGGGGAGCGCGACCACGATCAGGGCGATCGCCGTGACGGCGGCCACCGGGCCGGGGCGGCGCATCACCGCGTTGGACAGGCGGTACCAGAAGCCGGAGGTGATCTGCTCGTCGGCGTGCTCCGAGCGGTGCCGCCACGACTTCGGGGCAAGCGAGTTGATCCGCGTGCCCAGCAGCGCGAGCACGGCGGGCAGGACCACCAGCGCGATGGCCGCGGCGATCAGGGCGACCATGACGCCCGCGATGCCCATCGAGAACAGGAAGCGCTGCGGGAACACCATGAGCCCCGCCAGGGCGGCGGCGACGGTCACGGCGCTGAACAGCACGCTCTTGCCGGCGGTGCGCAACGTCGCGGCGAGGGCGTCCCTGCCCGGCCCGCGCCTGGCCAGCTCCTCGCGGTACCGGGAGATGATCAGCAGGCTGTAGTCGATGGCGAGGCCCAGGCTCAGGCCGATCGCCAGGTTGAGGGCGTAGACGGAGAGGGTCATCCCCTCGTTCACCAGCCCGATGGCGAGGAACGAGCCGAAGATGACCACGCCGCCCATCAGCGAGGGCAGCAGCGCGGCGACCAGGCCGCGGAACACCCAGAGGGACAGCAGGAAGATGATCGGGAAGGCGAACATCTCGGCCGTCGCGAGGTCCTTGCCGATGATGGTGCCCACCTCGTCGCCCACGGCGTCGGCGCCGCCCACCTTGACGGGCTGGGACTCGAGGGACTCGCGGATGCGCTTGGCGGCGTCGCCGGCGGCGTCATCCGAGATCGGCTTCATGAAGACGGCGATGTACGACTGGGTGCCGTCGGTCGAGATCATCGCCGGGCCGCCGCCGTCGAAGGCGGTGACCACGCGACCCACGTCCGGGTCCTCGCGGATGGTGGCGGCGGCGGTCTCGACCGCCTGCCGCCCGTCGCCGGCGCGGACGTCGCTGCCGGGCGAGACGAGGGCGACGACGCCCGGGTTGGGGTTGACGCCGGAGGCGTGGCGGATGGTGTCGCGGGCGGCGACGAACTCGGCGGACGGGTCCTCGAACCCGGCGCTCGACAGGTTGCCGGTGAGGGGGCCGCCGACCATCACGGCGACCGCGAGGAACGCGATGGCGACGGCGATCACCCGCCATGGCCGGCGGGTCAGCAGGGTGGCGAGGGAGTTCACGGTTGTCAGCGCTCCTCGGGTCGGGGGGCGGCGGCGGGCTCCTCGACGTCGATGACCTCGACGCCGAGGTTGCCGAGCATCGCCAGCACCTCGTTGACGGGACGGCTCCCCGGGCCGCCCTCCAGGACGGTGCGGTCGTCGATCACGTGACGGCGCATGCCGGGGATCCCCTTGCAGAAGCGCTCGCTCATCACGCCCCTCACGGTGATCCGGTACTCCCCGCTCATGCTGCCTCCACGGACTCGGTGACCTGACGGATCGCACGCTCCCGCCATCCCGGGTGACCCGTCATCACCCCGCCCGGGATTTCACCCAGGGTGAAATCCCGGAACGGCCGGGCGGGGGCGGCCCCTGCACTCCTGGTGGGCGACGCGGCATCCATGCCGCTCAGCGACCGCCCCCGCCCGCCCGCCCGCAGCACCGCCCGCGGCGTGTGCGAAACGGCCGGGCGGGGGGCGGCCCCTGCCCTCCTGGGGGGCGACGCGGCATCCATGCCGCTCAGCTACAGCCCCCGCCCGCCGCAGCACCGCCTTCGGCGTGCTGCCGACCTGGAGGTCACGAGGCGAGCGAGCGCCTACTCGTCGCCGACGGTGATCCGGCCGACGCGCTGGTGGGTGAGCGTCGCCCCGGCCCAGTCGACGACGGCCTTCGCGCGGTCCTCGTTCGTCGGCAGCAGCGCGAGGTGCACGGCCGCCCACGCCATCTGCGCGGGCCCGCCGGTCATCGTGCGCCCGCCGAGCATCTGCACGACCGCGGCCCGGCGGCCGATCATCGCCATCGTCCCCTTGTCGCGATACCGGAACGGCCTGGGCGGCTTGCCCGCGATCCGGCGTGCGATCTCCTCGCCGGCGTGCTCCCCGGCCTGGAGCGCCACCGAGCCGAGCTGGGGCAGCACCTGCCCGGTCTTGGCGTCCGTGATGGCGGCGATGTCGCCGGGCACGGAGACCTCCGGACGGTCCGGCAACGTGAGGTCGGGCCCCACGGCGATGCGGTCCCCGTGCTGGAGCTCGACGCCGAGGGACCGGACGACGCCGTTGCCCCGCAGCCCCGCGCCCCAGACCAGGGTGTGCGCCGCGATCTGCTCGCCGGAGGTGAGCGTGACGCGCGTCGGCGTGACGCCCGAGACCCGCTCGCCGGTCATCACCTCGACCGTGCGCTTCGTCAGGGCCTCAGCCGCGTACGCGCGGAGCTTCGGCGCGAACATCGCGAACAGCTCCGGCCCGCCCTCGACGAGGATCACGCGCGCCTTGTCCTGGGGGAGCCCGGGATAGTCGTGCGCGAACACCGACCGGTAGAGCTCGGCGATCGCCCCGGCGGTCTCCACCCCCGTCGGTCCCCCGCCCACGATGACCACGTTGAGCGCGCCGTCGTCGACCAGGTTCGGGTCGCGGTCGGCGGCCTCCCACCGCTCGAGCAGGTGGTCCTTGAGGCGGACGGCCTGGGGCAGCGTGTACATCGGGAACGCGTGCTCGGCCGCGCCGGCCGTCCCGAAGAACTCGACCTCGGCCCCGAGGGCGAGGACGAGCACGTCGTAGGTCAACGGCTCCATCTCGCCGAAGCGGACGGTCCGCGCGCCGAGGTCGACGCCGGTCACCGTCGCCTTGTGGACGGTCGTGTTGCCCTGCCGCGCGACCAGGTCGCGCAGCGAGTGACCCACCGCCGTCGTCTCGAGCAGCCCGGTGGCGAGCTGGTACAGCAGGGGCTGGAAGGTGTGGTAGTCGTGGCGGTCGATCACCACGACCTCGGCGTCCGCGTGCCGGAGCTTCCGCGCGGCGCCGACCCCGGCGAACCCTCCGCCCAGGACGAGCACGCGGGGGCGCGCGCTCACGTCACCCTCCCGGCGGCGCGCGCATCAGTACTGCACCAGCAGCTCGGGGACCATGATGCGCGCGGCGGCCTCGAGCAGCGCGAGGTGCGAGAACGCCTGCGGGAAGTTGCCGAGGTGGCGGCCCGTCCCGGCGTCGAACTCCTCGGCGTAGAGGCCGAGCGGCGACGCGACGCGCAGCAGCCGCTCCATCAGGTCGCGGGCGGCCTGCAGCTCGCCGATGATCGCGTGCGTCGAGACGAGCCAGAAGGAGCAGATGAGGAACGTCCCCTCCTTGCCCGAGAGCCCGTCGTCGGTCTCGTCGGTGCGGTAGCGCAGCACGAAGCCGTCCTCGGTGAGCTCCTCGGCGATCGCGTCGACGGTGGCGCGCAGGCGGTCGTCGCCCGGCGGGAGGAAGTCGAAGAGCCCCGCGAGCAGGACGGACGCGTCGAGGGCGTCGGTGGCGTAGTGCTGACGCAGCACCCCGCGCTCCGACACGCCGTGCTCGAGGATGTCGGCGCGGATCTCCGCGGCGGTCGCCGCCCACGTCGCGGACTGATCGAGGTCGCCGGTGGTCTGGGCGAGCTGGGCGGCCCGGTCGAGGGCGACCCAGCACATCAGCTTCGACGAGACGTAGTGCTGGGGCTTGCCGCGGGCCTCCCAGATGCCCTGGTCGGGCTCGCGCCACACCCGCGTCGCGCACTCCGCCTGCGACTCCACGATCGGCCACAGCCGCCGCGGCAGGCGCTGCGAGTGACGGGTGTGGAGCAGGATCGAGTCGAGCACCGCGCCGAAGACGTCGTTCTGCCGCTGGTCGAAGGCCCCGTTGCCGATCCGGACGGGGCGGGCGCCGGCGTAGCCGGACAGGTCGTCGCGGGTCGTCTCGGTCAGGTCGCGGCGGCCGTCGATCCCGTACATGATCTGGAGCGAGCCGTCCTCCGTGGGCTCGACGTCGGCGACGAACTGCATGAACTCGTCGGCCTCCCAGTTCAGGTTCAGGTAGTGCAGCGCCTGCAGGGTGAAGGTCGAGTCGCGCATCCAGGTGTACCGGTAGTCCCAGTTCCGCTCGCCCCCCGGCGTCTCCGGGAGCGACGTGGTGAGCGCCGCCACCGTGGCGCCGGTGGGCATGTACGTCAGGCCCTTGATCGCGAGGGCGGATCGCTGGATCGCCTCGCGGAAGCGGTGATCCGGGATGCGCGCCCGGCTGAGCCAGCTGCGCCAGAAGCGGGTCGTCGCGTCCATCCGCGCGTCCGCCTCCGCGACGTCGGCGGGCCCGGCGAGCTCCTCCGCCCACGAGAGCGCGCCGTAGGCGCGGTCGCCGGCGGTGAGGGTGTGCCGTCCGCGGACGCGGTTGCCCTCGATGCCGAGCGCGAGGTCCGAGCGCAGACGGATCGTCAGCCCCCCGCCGGTGGCGTCGGCGACGTGCCCGTCGTCGCCGACGAGGGCCCACTCCGCCGGGACGCGGCCGTAGTCGAAGGCCGGCTCGCACACGAGCTCGAGGTCGACCTGGCCGCGGATGCACTCGACGGTGCGGACGAGCATGTGGTCGCCGTCGTCGTCGGCCGGCGGCCTCGTGTGCGGCGTGATCCGGTCCTCGTGCCGCCTGGGCCCGAGCGTCAGCGCGTCGGTGACGACGATCCAGCCGGTCGGCGTCTTCCACGTCGTCTCGAGCACGTTCGTCCCGGGGCAGTACCTGCGCGCCGAGGGATGGCTGATGCCGAAGGGACCCAGGCGGAAGAACCCCGCCTGGCGGTCGAGCAGGCTGCCGAACACGCTCGGCGAGTCGAAGGCGGGCACGCAGAGCCAGTCGATCGCGCCGTCCGGCGCGACCAGCGCGCCGGTGTGGCAGTCCGAGAGGAACGCGTAGTCGGCGATCGGCGGGAACGGCGACGGGGCGGCCGCGCTCGGGGTGCCCTTCCGGGCGGCGTCCGCCCTCACTTCCCGGTCCAGGGGTCGTACCAGCGCCCCAGGCCGGCGAGCAGCGCGTCGGCCGCCTCCGGGCCCCACGATCCCGGCGCGTACGGGTGGACCGGGGGCGGCGCGTCGAGCAGCGGCTGCATCACCCGCCACGTCTCCTCCACGCCGTCCTGGCGGGTGAAGGGGGTGCTGTCGCCGATCAGCGCGGCGTGCAGCAGCACCTCGTAGGGCGTCGGCCCCTCGCCGCCCTGCTCGGCGAAGTCCATGTCCAACGCGATCGTGCCGGGGCCGTCGGCGCGGTGGGCCTCGACCTCCAGCCGGATGCCCGTCGTCGGGTCCAGCCTGATGATGAGCTGGTTCGGCGCCACGTCGTCGAACTGCGGGAACCCGAGCCGGGGCGGGCGCTTGAAGACCAGCCGGAGCTCCGTGTGGGTCACGGGCAGCCGCTTGCCGGCGCGGATGAAGAACGGCACGCCCGACCAGCGCCAGTTCTCGATGTCCAGCCGCAGGGCGGCGAAGGTCTCGGTGGTCGAGTCGGGCGCGACGCCGTCGATCGACCGGTAGCCGTCGTACTGCCCCCGGACGTAGTGGGCCGGGTCGGCCTCGACGACCGCGCGGAAGAGCGCGACCTTGGCGTCCTTGATCGTCAGCGGGTCGCCGCGCGCCGGCGCCTCCATCGCGCACATCGCCACCACCTGCATGAGGTGGTTGACGACGACGTCGCGCAGCGCGCCGACGGGGTCGTAGAAGTGGCCGCGGTCATCGACCCCGAAGTCCTCGGCCATCGTGATCTGGACGTGGGCCAGGTGCTGGCGGCTCCAGATCGGCTCGAGCATCGCGTTCGCGAACCGCAGCCGGACGATCTCCTGGGTGCCCATCTTCCCCAGGTAGTGGTCGATCCGGAAGAGCTGCGTCTCGTCGATGCACGCGTGCAGCTCGGCGGCCAGCGCCCGCGCGGACGCGAGGTCGTGGCCGAAGGGCTTCTCCACGACGACGCGGGCCGACGGGGTCAGCCCCGCGTCCGCCAGCCCCGTGACCACCCGGCCGAACAGGAAGGGCGGGATCTCGAGGTAGAAGACCGGCAGCCGCGCGTCGCCGAGCGCGTCCGCGACCCGCCCGTACGTCGCGGCGTCGGCGAAGTCCCCCGAGACGTACGAGAGGCGCGCCGCGAACCGCTGGAACACGTCCTCGTCGAGCGGCTCACCGGTGCCGACGATCGACTCGCGGGCGCGCTCCACGAGGCGCTCGACCGTCCAGTCGTCGGCCGCCACCCCGAGGATCGGGCAGTCGAGCAGTCCCCGCCGCTCCAGCCGGTAGAGCGAGCGGAAGGTCATGACCCTCGCCAGGTCCCCTGTGATCCCGAACACCACCAGCCGGTCTGCAGGCCGGCCCTCGAGCGGCGGCGACTGCGCGCCCGGGGTGGTGGCGGACGTGTCCGTGCCCACCCGTCCCCCCTTCGTTCCCTGCATCCACGCTACGCCGCCGTCGCGGCGCAGGGCATCGTCCCGATCGGATGAACGTCCGCAGGGGCCGGTTCATCCCGCGTGGACGATGCCCCGGGACGGCCCGCGTGGTGGGGTTGCCGGAGGCCCGCATGCCCACCCCGACGACCAACCCGTCCGGCGGCCCCCCCGCCCAGGCCCCCGACCGCGCCGGGCTGGTCCTGCTCGCCCTGATCCTGGTGGCGGCGGTGGCGAACCTGAACCTGTCGGTCGCGAACGTCGCCCTGCCCGACATCGGCCGGGCGTTCGACGCCTCCCAGACGGGGCTCGACCTGATCGCCGTCGGCTACTCGCTGGGGCTGGCCGCCTCGGTGCTCTACCTCGGCGCCGTCGGCGACCGCTACGGGCGCAAGATGCTGCTCATCGCCGGCATGGTGCTGTCGGTGCCGGCGTGCCTGCTGGCGGCGTACGCGCCCACGGCCGGGGTGCTGTTCGTCGCCCGCGTCCTGGGCGGCATCTCCGCCGGCATGGCCTACCCGACGACCCTGGCGCTGATCACCGCCCTCTGGGCCGGCCCGGGGCGGACGCGGTCGATCGCGCTGTGGTCGGCGATCGGGGGCGGCATCGCGTCGCTGGGGCCGCTCGTGGCGGGGGCCCTGCTGGAGCAGTTCTGGTGGGGGTCGGTGTTCCTCATCACCCTGCCCCTCGTCGTCGTTGCGGCCGGGATGGCGTGGCGCTACGTGCCGGCGCACGTGAACGAGACGGACGAGCCCGTGGACAACCTCGGCGGCGTCCTGTCGGTGGTGATGGTCGGGGCCCTGATCCTGGCGATCAACTTCGCCACCGCGCCGAGCGGCGGGGCGCTCGCGATCAGCATGGCCATCGTCGCGGCCGTGACCCTCGTCGCGTTCGTCATCCGGCAGCGCCGCGCCGCGAACCCGCTCTACGACCTGCACGTGGCGGCCCGGCGCACGTTCTGGGTGGCCGCCGTCGCCGG
>DASSBX010000531.1:0-2315 GCA_035698305.1 Miltoncostaeaceae bacterium
GTGGTGATTCCCGGCTGCATCCCATCGCCGGACGGCGTCCTCGACCGGCGCAATATTCCCGATATTGCGCCGGATCTGCGTCCTTGCCCGGCGGGGGATTCGCTCGGGAATCCCATACGAACTTCCGACGCGGAACACTAGTCGATCAGGGCGAGGACCTCGCGCGAGAGGGCGCCGCCCCGCCAGGCGAGCGGCGACTCCCCCGGATCCTCGACCACGAGCCGCGACCCCGGGATGCGGGAGGCGTACTCCTCGGCCACCGCGAGCGGGTGGTCGGGGTCGGCGGCGTCGCGGCTGCCGACGATGAGCGTCGGCGTGGCGATGCCGCCCAGCGCGTCGAGGCCGTCGAAGGCGGCGGTGCGGGGGATCCCGCGCAGGGCCTGCGCCACGGCGCCCGGGTGGCGGTGCCGCCCGATGCGCTGGAGGATCACCGTCCGCACGGCGTCGCGGTAGCGCTCGTCGATCGTGAGCGGGCCGAGGGCCGCGAGGAACCCCTCGGGGCCGCCGCGCTCCAGCCCCTCGGCCAGGCCGTCCCAGTAGCCCAGGTTCGGGCTGGGCGCCCCGCGGTGCGCGGGGGTCACGATCACCAGCGCGCCGACGCGGTCCGGGTGGCGCAGGGTCAGCGCGACGGCGGTGGCGGAGCCCATCGACTGGCCGACGACGACGGCCCGGTCGATGCCGCGCTCGTCGAGGACCGCGACGGCATCGGCCACCAGCTCGTCGTAGGTGTACGCATCCGGGCCGCCCGCCGGGGCCGACTCCCCGTGGCCGCGGGCGTCGTAGGCGACGACGCGGTGCCCGGCGCGCTCCATCATCCGCGAGCCGTGGACCACGTATCGGCGGGTCGCGGTGAGGCCGTGGAGGAGCACGACGGGCGGGCCCTCGCCGGCCTCCTCACCCTGCAGCGCGACGCCGTCGCGGACGACGGTGAACGGCGCGGGGCCGGCGGTCGGCACGCGGTGGCCCCGGTGGCTAGGCCGCGATCCCGAGCGGCGTCGCGCAGCCCGGGCAGTAGGGCTCGCCGGCGGCCTCGTCGGGCGCCCCGTCGGCGTCGAGCCAGACCTCGGACCCCTCCGCGACGGGGCCTCCGCACTCGTGGCACGCGGTGGTGGTGGACATGGGCGGAGGATGACGGCCGCCTCGGACGGCGCCCGGTGTGCTGAGATTGGCCGATGGATGCCGTTCCGCCCGGGGATCGCGGCTTCGCCGAGGCGGCCCTCGGCCACCCGGTGCCGGTCGCGCTCGGAGCGGGGCCGGGCGGCGCCGTGGTGGCCGCGTCGGTGGCGGGTGATCCCCCGCGCGCCCGGGTCGCGTGGGTGGGCCCCACGGGCGCCGTCCTGGCGCGGGTGGCGACGCCGCCGGCCCGGCCGAGCCGCTGGCGCCCCGTGGTCGCCGCGACGGTGACCGTCGAGATGGCGCCCGAGCTGGAGGACCGCATCCTCGTGGCCCGCGCCGCACCGGAGGCGGCGGCCGTGCTGCCGGTGCTCGCGACCGACGAGCCCGTCCCGCCCGTGCCGGTGGGGGGCGACGGCCTGGCGCTGGCCCGCATCCCCGCGGAGGTGTCGGTGGTGGCGGTGGACGCCCTCGACGCCCGGGGCGAGCCGATCGGCCGCCTCGGCCGGCCGGGCATCTCGGAGCTCACGTTCGACGGCGCGTCCATCGGCGGTCGGATGGGGGCGACGCACGGCATGGCGGCCGGCATCGGGGCGGGGCGCTGGGCGCGGGGCCTCGGCGACGCCGCGTTCGAGGTGGGCTACGACCCGTGGCTGCCGCGGTGGGTGCCGGACGGCCTGGAGCGCGGCCGCCCGCGCGTGGAGCCCGACGTCGCGTACCCCGCCGCCCCGCCCGCGATCGTGATCGCCTGGGCCGGCGAGGGCGGCGGCCGGGTGCTGCTGCGCCAGGCCCCCGCGCCGCTCGCGAGCCCGGACGGCGGCGGGTTCCACGCCCGCGAGGTCCCCATCGGCGAGGCGGTCGGGAAGCTCCGCAGCCGCGGCCTGGTGACCCTGGTGTGGGAGACGCCGGACCGGGCGTTCGGGCTCCAGGTCCGCGGCATCCCGGACGGCGACGAGGTCGCCGTGCGGGTGGCCCGCTCGATCGCTCCCTGAGAGGCCCGAGCGGCGCCCGGCGCGGATGCGGACCTCGCAGCGCGTGAGCAGGTCCGCACGGTCGGCGAGCACGACGTCGCGTCCGCGGCCGCAGTCCACCCGGTCGCGCTCGCCGTCGCGGGCGTCGATCACGTCCCGCCCCGGCCCGCCGAGGATCAGGTCGCGCCCGGGGCCGCCGAAGATCCGGTCGCGCCCGGGGCCGCCGATGAG
>DASSBX010000532.1:0-2344 GCA_035698305.1 Miltoncostaeaceae bacterium
CTGCCCGGCCGGCGCCGGGGATGCGGGCGCGGCGGCCGCCGCCCCGCCCGCGGCGCCGCCCGCCACGGCGCCCGGCTCGTCGTCGTCGGTCGCCACGGGCTGCGCGTCGGTGGGCGGGGCGATCCGCCCGCCGCCGCCCCCGCCGCCGCCCTGGTGGCGGTCGGCGACGAGCTCCAGGCTGGCCACCACGGCGTCGCGGAGGTCGGCCGGCTCCAGCACCCGCGCCTCGGCCCCCAGGCCGAGGATCCACGCGACCAGCTCGTGCTGGTTGCCGTAGGTGGTCGTGTAGACCCCGGAGCCGTCGGCGTTGATCCGGGTGGTGCCGTGGGCGCCGAACATCTGGTCGACCCACCAGGCGATGGTGGGGGTGAGGGCGACCGACGCCGTGCGCTCCTCGCCCCCCAGCTGCCAGGGCGCCCGGTCGCGGTACCGCGACAGGTCGAAGTCCTGGGGCGCCGGGAAGTCGTGCTCCGCGCGCGTCTTGAACGTGATGCGCCCCTCGATGCGCGAAAGCCGGAAGATCCTGGTGTCCTCGCGCTCGTGGGACCAGCCGACCACGTACCAGTTGCCGGCCGAGTAGAGCAGGGAGTACGGGTCGACCTCGCGCTCCGACGTCTCGTCGCGGCCGATCGAGTAGTAGGTGAAGCGGATCGTCTTGCGCCGGCTGATCGCCGACTCGATCTTCGTGAGGTGGGCGGCGACCTCGGGGCCGTAGTCGCCCCCCAGCAGGTTCACGGAGACGGTGCGGGCGGCGTGGTCGTCGAGCGGGCTCGGGCGGCCCAGGGTCAGATGCTGCAGCGCCAGGCGCAGCGGCTCCGCGTACGCGAACTGCCCCTCCAGCAGGTAGAGGCACGTCTGGAGGGCGGAGAGCTCGGCGGGGTCGAAGTCGAGCTCGGGCAGGTAGTAGTTCTCCGGCGGCAGGGCGTAGAGGTCGCCCTGGAACGGATCGTCGCCGGGGCGCTCCACCGCCAGGCGCAGGCCCATCGACTCGATCTCGGCGCGGTCGGCGTAGAACCGGCGCAGGAACGCCTGCTCGGTCATGCCCCCGTAACCCTCCACCGCCTCGTGGATCTCGTCGGCGGTGACCGGCCGCTGCTGCGACATCAGGAAGGCCACCAGGGAGAGCTGGCGGACCAGCTTGTCGTCGTCTCTCATCGCCATGGTCGGATCCCCGGAACCCCCTGCTGGAAGTGGTCGATGATAGCCCAGGCGCACCCGCCGGGCCGCTGCGCGGGGCCTCGCAATGGCGCTCGGAGCGGGCAGCCTGGGCGGACCGTCACGGCCGCTCCCCGGCGGCGGGCGCGGGGCCTGACCGCGCCGCCATCAGCTCCCGGTGGGCGGCCCCCGACAGCGCGAGCTCCAACGGCACCAGGGCGGCCACCGGCACCAGCGCCCAGGTCATCCCCGGGGCGAGCACCGCCGCCGTGCCGAGGCCGCCGAGCATCCCCGCCAGGATCACCCCGAGCTCGTTGCGGGTGACGGACGCGGCGTCGTCGGGGGCGACGGTCGCGTGGAGCACCAGGGCCAGCGCCGCCCCGGCGGCCATGACCGCGAACGCCCCGTCCACCAACGCCGTCAGGAGCAGCGCGGCGGCCAGCGCGATCGCCGCCCACAGCACGCCGTAGCGGCGGCCCGCGGCGCCGAGCATCACGATCGTGGTGGTCTTCGGCGGGCGGGCGCGGCTGTCGGGGACCCGGTCGAGGTAGTGGTGCATCATCAGCATCGCCACGCACGTCGCGGCGTGCGCGATGCCGGCCAGCAACACGCCGCCCGTGAGGGACCCGGTCTGCAGCACGTACGCGCCGGACACGCACGCCCAGGCGCACCCGAACGCGATCGCCTCGCCCGTGAACGGCCGGTACGCGGCCCGCACCGGCGGCAGGGTGTAGAGGATCGCGCCCAGGATCCCCAGCCCCCCGTACACGGCCAGCACCCACCCCCACGTGACCGCCGCCGCCGCCCCCAGCGCGGCGGCCGCGAGCGTGGCCGCCACGGCGATCGCCACGAGCGCGCGCGGGCCGAGCAGGCCGGACGCGATGACCTTGCTGCCGCCGCTGATGACGCGCGGCGACGGGTCGCGGTCGGTGCCGGAGCGCCAGTCGGTGACCTCGTTCACGCAGTGGGCGACCAGCCCCTGCACCAGCACCCCCATCAGCACGGCCACCAGGTAGCCGGGGACGGAGACGCCGCCGCCGTCCGCCCAGGCCATGGCCGTGCCCAGCGTGATCGCCGTGTAGGACCAGAGGAGCACGGGGATGACGCGGATCTCGAGCCAGAACCCGAGGAGCGCCCGGCGGACGGACATGAGCCACCCTACCCCGGACGGCGCGCGCGGCGCGCCCCG